>NZ_JBNIEW010000004.1:0-188561 GCF_050106715.1 Acetobacter sp. AAB5 | reverse complement strand
TTTAGTCATCCAGCCTAAAGCGGATGACGTAGACCTTGTGCAGTTCCTTTACCGGAGCGCCATTACGCGTGGCCGGGCGATACCGGGCCTTGTGCACGTAATCCAACGCCGACTGAGCAAAGGCCTGCCCCCCGGAAACCGACTGCACATGGCAGTTGCTGGTCATGCCCGAAGCTTCCACATCGCAAATCAACGTAACGCGGCCTTCAATGTTGTCTTCCTCCATTTCTGGCGGATAGACCGGCTGCACATTGTTTAAAGGTGCCGAACCAGCAGATGTATCTGGTGCATCTGTTGTGCCATTCCCTGCTGCTGCCGCACTGCTTGGAGCAGTTGCTGCTGGCGGCGCCGCTGCCGTTTTGGTTTGCGGCGGCGTTGGGTGCTTGGGCGGCGCCTTGGCCACATGCTTGATGGGCGGCTTGGGCGGTGGCGGCACCTTGATCTTGGGCGGCGGAATATATGGCGGCGGAGGCACTGCCATAACCGGCGGTGGTGGTGGAGGCGGTGGAGGCGGCGGCGGTGGTGGAGGTGGCGGCAACATGACTGTTTTGATAGGCGGATGTGTAACGGGAACACTTGCCGTGGTGCCCATACCGTACATCAGCCCCAGCACGCCCATAAGATGCAGCGCGACAACCACCAGCAGGGCAACAACACTGACAACAGCCCCTACCCGGAACGTATATTTCACCGAGCCCGGCTGTTGCTCGTAGTCATTCATATTTGCACGTCCTCCTTTGTCACCCTGCATCTCAACAGATGCTATTGTCTTACCCTTGATGCACAGGGCGTTACCGGAGCCTGTTTACGCTGGTATGACAATAACAGATTGCTGTTCTGCCATACAGGTAACCTTTTCCAACTTTCGATTGGGCAATTAGATAGGCTTTCTGTCAAGAATGTTCTGCTAATTTCACATTTTCTTTCATAAAGACAATCTGTTCTGGCTTAGGAACAAACTCTCTCTAAAGCGGAGTTTTCTCGGCTCTGCCGGCATTTTCTCTGTTCAGTTCTGCCTTTCAGCACAACAAAAAAGCAGGCCCAAACTGGAGCCTGCTTTTTTGTATTTTTATTTCGATTTAGAAATAAATACTTACTGGGCAGAGGCACTGGCCTCTGATCGCGTTGCCCCTACACGCATGGCAAGTGCCGCTGCCATAAAGGCATCCAGATCTCCATCCAGCACTGCATCCGGGTTGCCGGTTTCTACCCCTGTGCGCAAATCTTTTACCATCTGGTAAGGTGCAAGCACGTAAGAGCGGATCTGATGCCCCCAGCCGATATCCGTTTTGGCGGCTTCTGCCGCTGCGGCCTCGGCTTCGCGCTTCTGCAACTCTGCTTCATACAAACGCGCACGCAGCATTTGCATGGCCGTTGCACGGTTGCGGTGCTGGGAACGATCCGTCTGACACGCTACAACAATACCTGTGGGCATATGCGTGATACGGATAGCGGAATCCGTTTTGTTAACGTGCTGCCCACCAGCGCCAGAGGCCCTAAAGGTATCTACCTTCAGATCTGCGTCATTGATCTCGATTTCAATGGAATCATCAATAACAGGATATACCCAAACAGATGCAAAGGATGTCTGGCGACGGGCGGCAGCATCAAACGGTGAAATACGCACCAAACGATGCACACCGGCTTCTGTTTTCAACCAGCCATACGCGTTGGGGCCCGAAACCTGAATGGTGGCGGATTTCAGGCCTGCCTGTTCACCTTCGGAACTTTCCATCAGTGTGACTTTGTAGCCATGCGCCTCTGCCCAGCGGGTGTACATGCGCAGCAACATTTCTGTCCAATCCTGCGCTTCCGTGCCACCTGCACCTGCGTTGACTTCCAGATAGCAATCATTGCTATCTGCTTCGCCAGAAAGCAGGCTTTCTGTTTCACGCCGTTTGGCTTCTTCCGCCAGATCACGCAGCGTGGCCATGCCTTCGGCCACCAAATCCGCATCACCTTCGGCTTCTGCCAGTTCAATCAGTTCACTGGTGTCGCGCACATTGGTTTCAAGCGCTTCCACACCTTCAATCTGATTGGCCAGAAGGGTACGCTCACGCATCATTTTTTGCGCGGCGTCTGAATCGTTCCACAAATCGGGGTCTTCTGCCCGGTTGTTCAGTTCAGCAAGTCTTTCCTGAGCGACATCCCAGTTAAAGATGCCTCCTCAGCAGTGCCACTGACTGCTTGATCTGGTCGTTAAGGGCTTCAGTCTCGGCAGACATCAGGCCGATTCTCCATATTTTTCTATCATGTCAAAAAAGACAGTGCGGTGCTGGTCTCTCAATAAAGGCCACCCATACCAATGTCACCCCCAGCAGGCGCAGAAGGTGCCGCAGAACCAGACGAACCACCCGCGCCAGAAGGCGCGCGTTCCCCAGCCTGCCCACCGCCAGAACCTTCAGCCGCCATATCGCTTTCAGAATCAGGCATGTTTTCAGCACCTGTATCTGCTGCTGTAAGTTCCTGCGGGTTTACGTTGCTTGAAAGGTTTGCGCTAAGCCCCGGCACCTGCCCTTCCTTAAAGGCATCTATGGCCACGCCCCTGCCCGTATCATACTGCACAAGTGTAATGCCAGCAGGTGGCACAAAATCCTGCCGTGGGTAACCATCCAAGGCGGTTTTCATCACCTTGTTCCACAAGGGGCCCGCAATAGCGCCACCAGTTTCATTCTTGCCGAGAGACTGCGGCGTATCAAACCCAATCCACACTACGGTTACAATATCTGGGGTGTACCCAGCAAACCATGCATCATTGAAGTTCTGGCTGGTGCCGGTTTTGCCTGCAATTGGCACATCTATGCCTGTTCCAGCCCGCATACCCGTGCCACGCCGGATAACATCCTGCAACATGGTGGTAATCTGGAACGCACTTTGGGCAGATGCCACCTGCTGTCGGCTATCATGCAAGGCAGGCAGATCATTCTGCCCCGGCATCACAATAGGCTGTTCCACAGGCGCTGGTGCTGGCGCAACTTTTCCTGCGTCTCCAGATTTCTGATCCGATGGCGCATCTGGAAACACAGCATCAGCGGCAGGTTGATCTGCTGTTTGTCCGCTATTGGGTTGCGCTAAGGCGGCTGTGGTCAATGCCAGCCCCTCCGGACGCCAGATCACGTGGCCTTCTCGGTCCTGCACATCATCCACCAGAGTTGGCGTCACCTTGCGCCCACCTGCTGCAAGCGAAGCATAGGCTCCAGCTTCCTTCAGCACCGTGGTTTCCACTGCCCCCAGCGCTGCGGGCAGCACATGCGGCATGGAATCCACCAGCCCAAGGTTGGTTGCCATATCCGCTACGGTTTTCATGCCCAGATGGGCCGCCAAACGAATAGTGACCAGGTTGCGCGATTCACGCAGCGCATCATGCAGAGTGGTGGGCCCCCAGAAATCTTTTTCATAGTTATTAGGGTGCCATGCCCCGTAGGAAACCGGGGAATCATCAAACTTCTGGGAAGGGGAAATCCCCTGCTCCATGGCATCCAGATAAACAAATGGCTTGAAGGAAGACCCCGGCTGACGCAGCGCCTGCGTTGCGCGATCAAACTGCGAGGCCTGAAAAGACCATCCCCCCACCAGAGCCAGAACCCGGCCCGTGCGCGCATTCATGGTAACAATGGCACCTTCCACCACGGGCACCTGCATAAGGGCAACATGGCCCCCTTCGGCCTGCGGTTGCACCATCACCACATCACCCACACGCAATGGCTTGAAGCGTCGCGCCCATGCCATATCCTTGGCCTGCACAACGCCTGTACGAGGCTCTCCTCCACTTTGGGAAGCATTGTTCCGCCGCACCACGCTGCCTTCTAGCCAGCCCACCTGCCCTTTTGCATCCAGCACAACAGCCAAACGCCATTGGTCGAGCATACCTGCAGGCACGGGCACACCCCTTAAAGCCTGCACCCACTCTGCCGTAGAGGAAGACGACCCGATATCGGAAAGATGGTGCACAGGCCCACGCCAGCCACGGTGCGCACGGTCATACGCCATCAAGCCTTGGCGCAAAATATCCTGCGCATTGCGCTGAAGCGGCAGATCCAGACTGGTATGAACATCCAGCCCCCCCTGCATTGTTACGTCCTGGCCGTAACGCTCCATCAGTTCGCGGCGCACTTCTTCCGCAAACCATTCAGCCCCCGGTGCCGGACCGGGCCGAGTGAAGCTGCGGGTAGTAAGTGGTTGGGCTTCTGCTACGCGGGCAGCATCATGCGTAATGGCACCAATATCGGCCATACGTTCCAGCACCCAGTTTCTGCGCCCTCTGGCGGCATCCGGGAAACGTACAGGATTATAATTGGTGGGAGACTTTGGCAGCGCCGCCAAAAACGCGGCTTCTGCATCATCCAATTGATCAAGCGGCTTATTGAAATAGGTTTGGGATGCCGCGGCAATACCATATGCCCCGCTGCCCAGATAAATTTCGTTGAGATAGATCTCGAGAATTTTGTCTTTGGGCAGCACCTGCTCCACCCGCATGGCCAAAAAGGCTTCCTTGGCCTTACGCTGGAAAGACACCGCATTGCTGCCCAGCAGCATAATACGTGCCACCTGCTGCGTAATGGTGGACGCCCCAATGGGCCGCTTGCCCTTGCCACGCGTTAAATCTGTAAGCCCGGCACGGGCAATGGCAACGGGGTCCACCCCTTTATGCGTCCAGAATTTCTGGTCTTCCGCCGCTACAAAGGCGTTTTTTACCTTATCTGGCACAGCACTGATGGGTACAAAAATACGCCGCTCATTAGCCAGTTCAGCAATAAGCTCATCATCCCCAGCGTAAAGGCGGCTCATGACTGGCGGCTGATAGGAGCGCAAGCCCTCTACCGTTGGCAGATCAGCTACAATCCCTTCGTACTGAGACCAAAGCAGAACCACAGCGCCCGTTGTGCCAACCAACGCCAGCGCAGCCGTTGCCCCAATTACCTTCCGCCACTGTCGAAAACGTGGGCGGCGCAGATCGGGCCTGCGATTTTGCGGAGGCCTGCCTTGAGAATGGCTGGAAGATGAACCCGGATCACCAGAAGACGGAGCGCTTGTCATACAGGCCCTTTACCATTCTCACACATAATCGTCTGCCCTGTTTGCGCATTGTAATAAAAATCATGGCCGAATTCCGACCACACGCACAAACAGTCACTAACCTAACATTTCACCTAGCAGGCGGGCTGTATAATCTACCACCGGCACAATACGCCCGTAATTGATACGGGTAGGACCAATAACACCAATAGCACCTACAACCCGGTTCGCGTCATTCCGGGCTGGAGCCATAACAACGGACATGCCCGTGGCCCCAAACAACCCACTTTCCGCACCAATAAAAATACGCACGCCCTCTGAGTTCTCTACCAACTCCAACAGGCGCAGCATGGTTTCCTGCGCTTCCAGCCGATCAAACAGTGTTTGAATGGCAAATAGCCTGTCCTGCCCATCAACATCAGCCAATAAACGGGATTGCCCACGCACAATCAGGGTGCCGCCCAACCCATCTCCGCCACCATCCCAAATAGCAAGACCACTTTCCACCACCTCGGCTGTTAGGCCGTTGAGAACGCTCCGGTCTTCCGTCATTTCAGAACTTACGCGCGTGCGTAAATCCGGCAAAGATGCACCCATGGCCCGTGCATTCAGGTAATTTGCGGCCTCCACCAAAGCGGAAGGCGGCATACCCGGAGGCGTTTCAATAACACGGTTTTCAACGTGCCCATCCGCCCCCACCAGAATAACCAGTGCACGGTTGCTGCCTAACGCCACAAACTCAATATGCTTGATGCCTCCATCCCCTTTGGGCGCCACCACAAGCCCTGCGGCATCGGACATACCTGCCAGAAGCGAAGAAGCCTCCGTAAGTGTATCTTGCAATGAACGCCCCTTGGCCTCCAGAGATTGGCCAATCACCCGCTGGTCTTCTTCCGAAAGCGCGCCAAACTGCAACAAGCCATCTACAAACAGCCGCAATCCTTTTTCTGTAGGCAGCCGCCCGGCAGATGTATGGGGGGAAAACAGCAATCCGGCTTCTGTAAGAGAAGCCATGATGTTGCGTATTGTGGCCGGAGAAAGCGGCAGCCCAAGCCTGTGAGACACAGTGCGCGAACCAACGGGCTCCCCACTTGCAACATATTCTTCCACCACTTCACGCAGAATAGCCGCAGACCGTGCATTCAGCCCCGGAGGCAGAGCAGCTTTTACTGGCAGCAAACCACGCTTCATGACACAAGGGCTCCTTCGTATATCCATAAATCCTGGATAGCCTTTATATACTCTATTCGTGCAGTTTTACTGCCGACAAAAGCGCATCATACGCGCCACACATCTTATTTTACCAAGGAGCTTTCTATGCGCCCTTCAGGCCGCCAGCCAGACCAGATGCGCCCCATTACCATTGAAACCGGCTTTGCCCATCACGCTGAAGGTTCTGCCCTTATCCGCGTTGGCGGCACGGAAGTACTGTGCACTGCCAGTGTAGAAAACCGCGTACCGCCTTTTTTGCGTGGCAAAGGCACCGGCTGGGTTACGGCCGAATACGGCATGCTGCCCCGCGCCACCCACACACGCGGCAACCGTGAAGCCGCCAAGGGCAAACAGTCTGGCCGCACGCAGGAAATTCAGCGTCTTATTGGCCGCTCCCTGCGCGCAGTAACAGATCTGAACGCTCTGGGTGAAATGAGCATTACGCTGGATTGTGACGTGCTGAACGCTGATGGTGGCACGCGCTGCGCTTCCATTACAGGTGCATGGGTGGCACTGCGTCTGGCCCTTGGCAAACTGGTTGCGACCAACGTGCTGCCTCGGTTGCCGCTGCGGGGACAGGTTGCGGCTGTTTCCTGTGGGTTAACAACGGAAGGCGCTGTGCTGGATCTGGATTACGTGGAAGATAGCTCTGCTTCTGCCGACACCAACTTTGTGCTGACAGCAGACCGCCGCATTGTGGAAATTCAGGGCACGGCAGAAAGCGCACCGTTTACAGAAGATGCGTTTGACAACCTGTTCGCACTGGCCCGCAAGGGTGTGACCGAGCTGTTTGAAGCCCAGATGGCTGCCGTGGAAGCTGCGGAAAAAAAGCACGCATGAATTCTATAAAACTAGAACGTGGCAGCACACTTGTGCTTGCCACACACAATGCTGGCAAGCTGGCAGAATTTGCCACGCTGCTGGCTGATTTTGGCATCAAGGTTGTTTCTGCTGGTGCGCTAAACCTGCCAGAACCAGAAGAAACGGCCACCACCTTTACTGGTAATGCGGCCATTAAGGCCTTAGCCGCGGCCAAAGCTGCCAACCTGCCCGCACTGGCCGATGATTCTGGGCTATGCGTAGCAGCACTAGATGGCGCGCCGGGCATTTATTCTGCCCGCTGGGCTGGCCCCAACAAAGATTTTGCAGGGGCTATGGCGCGTATTGAAGAAGGCATTGGCCAAGGCAAACGCAACGCATGGTTTATCTGTGTGCTGTGTCTGGCTCTGCCTGATGGTCGTACGGAAAGCTTTGAAGGCCGTATAGATGGCCAGATTGTCTGGCCACCACGCGGCACGCACGGCCACGGGTATGATCCCATTTTTGCCCCCGAAGGCGAAACCCATACCTTTGCAGAAATGGCTGATGCGGAAAAAAATGCAATCAGCCACCGCGCCCGCGCGTTTGATGCCTTTAAAAAAGCGTGCCTGAGCTAAAGTTCAGCCGCATTTCGGATTAACCACCTGCCGGTTCTGCGGAACTGACAGGTGGCCCCTGGATGGGGAAACAAATCAGCAAATACGGTGGTTGGCGTTCATCTTTGCCATCATGAAACCCGGCAAGCCGATTCCACTGCCCCAACGTGCAATACACATGGGTTTGCGTGCAAAAAATACCATCTGGGGAAAGCACTCGCGGGTCATGCACCATGAGTTCCATAGAACCATCGGTATTGCGGCGGAAAATAGCATCGTGCTCGAAATTGGTGGTGTAAATGCGCCCTTGTGCATCTGTTGCCAGACCATCCGCAACGCCTTTCTCCCCTTCATCCTTTACCGCAGCAGCCAAAGCACTTTCTGAGGCAGACATATCAGACAACAAAGCCGTTGGCAGACTGTACAAGCGGCGGCTGGTCAGAGGTGAATAAAATACGCGACTGGAATCTGGGCTTAAAGTAATGCCATCTACCCCGCCGGTAACAAATTTTGGTTTTTGCGCGGGGTCATATTTGAGCGGTAGCCCTTCCACCACGGCCATAAAACCTGCTTCTGCCTGTATGGATGGATGCTTCCCCAACACGCGCTTTTGCTGTCCTGTGGCAATATCCACCACCACCAAAGCCGGGCTATGGCCGAAGGAGCTATCGGTCACGTAAACGCTTCCTTCCGCCCCATGCGTAAGGTCCACCCGCAAATCATTCATATGGCTATCAGGCAGCAAAGCCGGTGATTTGAGAACGATAGAACGCACCAATTTATTGGTAGCAGGATCAAAACAGACAATTTTTGCAGCCCCCGGCTGCAAAGGTAAGCCAGCCAATTTGCCGTCATCAATCGCCCAGATAAAACCGCGCGTATCCTGTGTCATACCGTGGATGGAAAGAAGGCGTTCTGCCGGAGGTGCATCTGATGGCATGCTCAGCGCAGCACTTGGCCACGGAACAAGATGGCCGTTTACCAACTCCGCCAGCGTAGCCCCTTTGTGGTTGATGGCATGCCGCGGAAAGCCCACAAAAATACGGCCATTATCCGTAACAACAATGCCTGATGGCCCCGGCCCATAAAACTCTGCCACAATCTCGAACGACCCGGCGGATTCATAACCCTGATCACCATGCACCCCGGTTTGCACAATAGCTCTCGGCATTGCACGCGCTGCGCGGGAAAATGCCAGACCTAACCCTATGCCGCCGGCTGCAAGCAGATGCCGACGTGCAAGTTTTGAGCTGATTATAGGGCTGAGTGATTTTTGATTCAGCGTTATGTTCCTGCGCACCATTCCGTTGTGTCTCCAGTTCTTTGATGAATCTGAAACACAGTGTGGCACAGATTGGCGGATATCCGCGTGATTTCTGTCCGTAACTTTCATCACAACACGGCACAGCACAAAAAAAATGGCGCCGGAAACCGACGCCATTTTCTTAAAACGTAATGTTCAAAAAACATAAAGGAGCAGCCAGACCGCCCCTTTATGGCTGAACAATTAGTCTTCGCCGTCTGTATTACGACGACGGATAGCTGCACCCAGGATATCACCCAAGGAAGCGCCGCTATCAGCAGAGCCGTATTCGTTAATGGCCTGCTTGTCTTCTTCCACTTCACGACCCTTAATGGTCAGGGCCAGCTTGCGGGCTGCACGATCAACAGAGATGATCTTTGCATCCACGCGTTCGCCAACAGCAAAGCGTTCCGGACGCTGTTCTGCCTTATCACGGGCCAGTTCAGCGCGGCGGATAAAGCCGGTCAGAACATCGTCAACCTTCACTTCGATACCGTTCGTCTGAACAGCGGTCACGATGCAGGTTACGATAGAGCCCTTCTGAACGCTGGCAAGCGCATCGGCTGCCGGATCTTCCTGAAGCTGCTTGATGCCCAGAGAGATACGTTCTTTTTCCACATCCACGTCCAGAACCTTGGCTTTGACAACCTGGCCCTTTTCGTAATGCTTCATGGCTTCTTCGCCCGGTTCGTCCCAAGACAGGTCGGACATGTGAACCATGCCGTCGATGTCTGCAGACAGACCGATGAACAGGCCGAACTCGGTGATGTTGCGGATTTCGCCTTCTACGGTGGAGCCAACTTTGTGCTCTTCCGCGAACTGCTCCCACGGGTTGCGCTGAACCTGCTTGAGGCCCAGAGAAATGCGGCGCTTGGCGCTGTCCACATCCAGAACCATCACGTCCACTTCCTGAGAGGTCGCAACGATCTTGCCCGGATGGACGTTCTTTTTCGTCCAGGACATTTCGGACACGTGCACCAGACCTTCAACACCCGGTTCCAGCTCAACAAATGCGCCGTAATCGGTGATGTTGGTCACGCGGCCCGTGAAGCGAGCACCCGGCGGGTACTTCAGGGCAACATTTTCCCACGGATCAGCTTCAAGCTGCTTCATGCCAAGGGAGATACGCTGCGTTTCCGGGTTGAAGCGGATAACCTGCACGCGCACTGGCTGGCCGATCTGCAGAGCTTCAGACGGATGGTTGATGCGCTTCCATGCAATGTCGGTCACATGCAGCAGGCCGTCAACGCCGCCCAGATCAACGAACGCACCGTAATCGGTGATGTTCTTGACCACGCCATCCAGAATCATGCCTTCCGTCAGGCCCTGAATCAGTTCGCTGCGCTGTTCAGCACGCGTTTCTTCCAGAACGGCACGGCGAGACACAACGATGTTGCCACGAGCGCGATCCATTTTCAGAATCTGGAACGGCTGGGGCACACCCATCAGCGGGCTAACATCACGCACAGGGCGGATATCCACCTGGCTGCCGGGCAGGAACGCCATGGCGCCACCCAGATCAACCGTGAAGCCACCCTTCACACGGCCATAAATGGTGCCGTTGACGCGGTGATTGGCTTCGAAAGCCTTTTCCAGGCTGGTCCAAGCTTCTTCACGACGTGCTTTTTCACGGGAAAGCACGATGCTGCCATCGCGATCTTCATACCGTTCAACATACAGTTCAACGATATCGCCGGGCTTAACTTCCGGCTTTACACCCTGAGGTGCAAATTCACGCAGGGCAACGCGGCCTTCACTTTTCAGGCCGACATCAACAATGGCGTAATCATCGGTCAGACGAACAACGCGGCCGCGAACAACGGAGCCATCAAAGCCCGAATCCCGGCCAAGGGTTTCGTCCAGAAGGGTTGCAAAATCTTCACCGCGGAAATGGTCCGCAGTCTGGGTTGTGGCTGAAGCCATGTGTAACTGTTAACCTTGGGCCTGCCTGCAATGGGCAAACAAGCTATTCCTGCGCCCCGCATCCTGCGGCACGGCTTACTTGGCACGCCTATAGGGGCCATCCCCTGTAGCCTTTTTGCCAAGCCTCAAATCAAAATAAAAACAAACCTGCATGGTACGCAGTGTTTGATCATGCACAGACACTGTCCACAGGCCGCTTGTCAATACAAACCACCCGTGCACAGCCTGAAAACTGCCAGAAAAACGGCATTACGTAACCGCTCTAACACACTTTGGCAGAATTTTTATTCTGAGATTCCAGCGAGTCGTTCCCGTACGATCTGCAATGCTTTTGCCAAAACGGCATCTACTTCCAGCGCATCTGTCTCGATCACATATGCGTCATCCGCCACAAGCATGGGAGCAGATGCACGCCCGGCATCTGCATCGTCCCGAGTGCGCAAGGCATCTTCCAGTTCTGCTATACGGGTTGGGGCATCTGGAGCATTCCGGTCACCACCAAGCTGCAAGAAGCGGCGCACAGCCCGCGTGCTGGGGGATGCCGTAATAAACAGTTTTACGTCTGCATCCGGAAAAATGGCGGTGCCAATATCCCGCCCATCCAGCACAGCCCCTTTTGCCTGCGCAAACCGGCGCTGCGTTTCCACCAAAGCGGCGCGCACTTCTGGCTGCCCTGCCACCTTGCTGGCGGCTTGCGCTACCAACGGGGTGCGTAAATCCGTTCTTTCCAAATCTTCTGGCAACAAACGTGCAGCAAATTCCTGCGCAGGAGAGGTTGGGTCCTGCCCCGCATCCAACGCCAAGCGCCCCACAGCACGGTATAGCAAGCCTGTATCCAGATACGGCAGGTGCAGAGCTTCCGCCAACCTGCGTGCCAAAGTGCCCTTACCTGCTGCGGCAGGGCCATCCACTGCAATAACTGGACCGCCTCGCGTCATGCTACAAACCCCGCGCCAATGCTGTTCATCAGATCCAAATACTGCGGAAAGCTGGTTTCGATAAAAGAGGTATCATCAATTTCCACAGGCTTTTCGGCAACAAGCCCCATAACAGAAGCGCTCATGGCCAAGCGATGATCCATGTGCGTTTCCACCTTGCCGCCACCGGGAATATGGCCAGCCGTGCCGTACACAACCATGTCATTCCCTTCCACTGCGGTGCGGACTCCGTTGTTTTCCAGCAGTGCTACGGTTGCGGCCAGACGGTCACTTTCCTTCACCCGCAGTTCTTCCACCCCGCAAAAGCGAGAAACACCAGAGGCATAGGCCGCCGCAACAGCCAACACCGGGTATTCATCAATCATGGAAGGCGCACGTTCTGGCGGCACCTCCACGCCCTTGAGAGCAGAAGCCCGCACACGCAAATCCCCGACGGGTTCTCCGCCTTCTGTGCGTGCATTCAGGATTTCAAGCTGTGCACCCATTTCCTGCAATGTGGTAAACAACCCGGTCCGCAACGGATTGAGCCCTACGCCAAAAATGGTGATATCAGACCCAGCCACCAACAGTGCGGCAACAAGCGGGAAAGCGGCGGAGGAAGGATCTCCCGGCACAGCAACATCACGCGCCACAAGGTTGGGCCGCCCCTGCAAACGAATAACCCGACCACCTTCTGGCGTTTTTTCTACGGAAACCTCTGCCCCAAAATGGCGCAGCATATTTTCTGTATGGTCACGCGTGGCAACTGGTTCTTCTACGCGCGTTTCCCCCACCGCATTCAGCCCAGCCAACAATACAGCGGACTTAACCTGAGCAGAAGCAACGGGAAGACGGTAATCAAGAGGCTTGGGATCTGCCAAGCCGCGAATAGCCATGGGTAAACGGCCACCCTCACGCGCAAGGAATGTGGCCCCAGTGCCTGCCAGCGGGTCCATAACGCGCTTCATGGGTCTGCGGCGCAGGCTGGCATCCCCCGTCATTACAGATGTCATGCCGTGGCTGGCCAAAATGCCGGACAGTAAACGAGCAGCTGTGCCCGAATTGCCCATATCCAGCACGTTATTCGGCTCTTTAAGCTGGCCGACACCCGGCCCGCTTACACGCCACTGGCCTGGGCCTTCTTGCACGGCATCTGCGCCCAATGCACGCATGGCTGCGGCCGTGCACAACACATCCTCACCTTCCAACAGGCCAGAAATATGCGTGGTCCCTTTGGCAAGGGAGGCAAACATGAGGGCACGATGGCTGATAGACTTATCGCCCGGCACCCGGATGGAGCCAGAAAGAGAAGCCGGAGCGCGAGAAACCCGTAATGGGCGAGTGGAAGATGTGGTCTGCTGTGTCATACCTTGTTCATTCCGGCGTGTCGGGCGGCAAGTCAATCCGCCAGAAACCATAAAAACTGCTTTCTGCTGCCAGAAAATGCATTTGTTCTGCAAGTCGGGTTTGACAGGACACAAAACACAATGGCATTTGGCGTCGCCTTATAGTCTGGTTCGATTCCACCCCGCGTTGCGGGAGGGGATCGTCCTTCTTTCCGGGGCATCTGTGCCCCCCAATCTGACTGCTCAGGATCGACAGGTAGCAAGATGTCTCAGCCCGATCTCGGCACCAAACGCGTCTGCGTCTCCTGCGGTGCCCATTTTTATGATCTAAACCGCACTCCTGCCGTATGCCCCAAATGTGGCACGGAACAGCCCCCACTGGTGCCCCGTTTGCGCCGGAATTCTGACACTCTGTCCAGCACCCCGGTAACGGCAGCTCCCGCCAAAAAACCCAGTGAAGACGATATTGATCTGGATACAGATGCGGATACAGATGCCGATGACGTGCTGGAAGATACCGCCGATCTGGATGATGACGATGATGATGACATCAGCTCCGATATTGATGTCAGCACGGATTCGGACGAACACGATTCCTGATCTGCTGCCATAAACACAGCAAAGAAAAAGCCCGCCTTTTGGCGGGCTTTTTTTTATGAAGATCTCATCAATTTTTTACGTAGCTGTTGAACGTCTTTCTATTTCCACCCCTACGGCTTCGATTTCTTCAAAAACATCCAGCTTTTCAATCCGTACCCGCACAACCTTTACGCGGTTATCTGCCAGTACACCGGCGGCAATACGTTCTGCCAGCGTTTCCACCAGCCTTACGTGCCCCTCCGCCACAATCTGGCGTACCAGCACAACCACCTGCTCATAGGAAACTGTGCGGCTTAGATCATCCGCGCCAATTTCCAGATCTGTCCGATCATCCACACCGAACGAAACGGATACGCGAATACGTTGCGATACCCCTTGTTCGTGCGGAAAGACGCCAATATTGGCATCCAGAATCATGTTGCGGATAAACAGGCGGCGCAAAGGCGGCTGATCCGCCCATGGAGCAAAAACAGCCATTTTCTATTCTTCCAATACAGCACCGGCAGGCAAAGCCGGAGACCATTGTAAATGCTGCCCGCCATCCAACGCCAGCATCTGCCCTGTTACAGAGGGCAAAGCCAACAGCGCCAGCGCGACGCGCGCAACTTCTTGCGGTGATGTACCATGCCCCAAAGGCACAGATGCACATTGCCGGGCAAACTGTTCTTCTGTCTGCCGCGTACTGGGTAATGCTGGCCCGGGGCCTATAGCATTCACACGTATGCCTTTGGGGGCCAGCGCTAACGCCATTGTTTGGGTTAACGTCCACAAAGCGCTTTTAGAAACCGTATAACTGACAAAATGTGGCGTAAGAGACCACACGCGCTCATCCAGCATGTTCAACACCATGCCTTGCGCCGTTTCTGGCAGCGCCTTGGCAAAATGCTGCATCAGCACAAATGGGGCGCGTAGGTTGGGTTTAAGATGTGCCATCCAGCTTTCACGGGTGACATTATGCCACTCATCCCGCTCAAACGTAGAAGCGTTGTTGACCAGAACACCCAGCGGCCCACCCAAGGCCGCAGAGGCCTGTTGCACCAGAGGTTCTACCCCTTCTTCCCGCGCAAGATCAGCTTGCAACAGGCAGCTTTTTTGCCCGCATGCGTTAATAGCGGCGGCTGTTTCCTGCGCATCTTCCTGCCCGGAGCGATAGTGAATCGCCACATCAAATCCGGCCTGCGCCAACCCTAGGGCTATGGCACGGCCAAGCCGAGCCCCTCCGCCCGTAACCAATGCACGACGGGGAATAGCCGCCGAAATGGGAAAACCATTCAGTGGCATTGTGTCTGCCTCCTTTATCGTCATGCAGGGCGCCGTGCGCCCAGTGCTGCGGCCAAAGTGCCATCATCCAGCACATCCAGCGCCCCACCCATAGGCACGCCTTGCGCAACACGGCTGACAGTCACGCCACCATAAGATGCGAGCTGATCCATGAGCCAATGCATGGTGGTGGCACCTTCCACCGTGGCACCTAGCGCCAGAATAATTTCGCGCACCGTGCCTTTGTTCAGCTTTTCAAACAGCGGGGCGACATCCAGATCTTCTGGCCCAATTCCCGCCAGCGGGGACAATGTGCCACCTAGAACCTGATAGACTCCACGATGCACGCCCGCACGCTCCAGCGCCCACAGATCCCCCACCGTTTCCACTACACAGATCAAGCCCTGATCTCGCAGAGGATCAGAGCAGATATGGCACGGGTTTATCGTATCCAGATTACCGCAGGATGAGCAGGTTTTTATAGCATTACCCGCCCGCTCCATTGCGCGCGCTAAAGGTGCCAGCCGGGTTTGAGGCTCCTTTAGCAAATACAGCGCAACCCTGCGCGCAGAGCGCGGGCCAAACCCCGGCAGCCGGCCCAAAAGCCGGATAAGCTGCTCTATTTCCTGCCCACCCATACCGGACAATTCTGCTACCCGTTCCGTTATATCAGAACGGCAGCTTCATGCCTGGCGGCAGGTTCAGGCCACCGGTCACTTTCTGCATTTCTTCTGCTGCTTTTTCATCCAGCTTTTTGCGGGCATCTGCACAGGCCGCCACGATCAGATCCTGCAACATTTCCATTTCTTCTGGATCTGCCAGCTTGGGATCAATTTTAATGGAGCGCATGTCTCCTTTACCGCTCAGCACAACCTGAACCATGCCTGCGCCGGCTGAACCTTCAATGTTCATGGCTTCCAGCGTGCTCTGCATTGCTTCCATTTTGGACTGCATCTGCGTGGCCTGCTTCATCAATGAGGCAAGATTTTTCATCAACTATCCCTTTATTCTCAAACTGCCCTGTTGCTGGCAGCCTGTTGCTATATGTCACACCACACAGCCTGAGGGGCGTGCATTACCTGCTCACCGGAGTCAGTCTGGAGACATGCCCGGATCATAGGGGCGTTCATCATCATCCAGAAACTCTGCATCCAACGGTGCAAAAAGCAGTTCTGGGGCCGGTTCTTCTGGCGGTAGGCCGTAATCATCCAAACCATGATCGCGCACTTCGCCCAGCTCTGCATCCGGGAAAAACTTGAGAATGGCCTTCACCAATGGGTGTGCTTCAGCTTCCTTACGCCGAAACTGAATGATTTCGGCCCCCTGCGCATCCAGCGTGGGTTCGCCTTCTTCCTCCGAAAGCCCCACCCGCCATGACATACCCGTGGCACGATCCAAAACTTTACGCAGTTCTTGCGCGGCCCCGGAGGGCACGTGCTGCTCAAACCGCAATACAATATGCCCCGGCGCAAAAGACACCAGATGCGCCGCATGCCGAAGCTGACCGTGCAGGATGGCTTCTTTTTGATCCTTCACCAAAGCCACGGCTTCTCGCCATGTGCGTGGGTTGGGGAGAACCTGTGGTTCATCAGAGGGAGCAGAAACCGAAGCAACAACAGGCACGGCGGCAGAAACACTTTGTCCACCACTCACCATACGCAATGGCGGCGGCTGATGCCCTGCTGAAGCTGATGGCGTAGGCAGCGCGGAACTCGCCCCAGCCGTGGGGGCTTGAGAACTTCCACCTGTATTTGGAGAAGCTGCTCCCTGCCCTGCTGAATGTCCCGCGCCAGAAAGACGTTTTATTAAATCTTCAGGAGATGGGAGATCCGCCACATAACACAGGCGAATCAGCACCATATCTGCGGCAGCGCGCCTATCAGATGCGGCTTCCACTTCCTGCATCCCTTTTACCAGCATCTGCCACGCACGCATCAGCACAGGCACAGTAAAGGTATCAGCCATATGCGTGCCCCGCACACGCTCGGCCTCTGGCATATCTGCCGAATCGCGCAGGCTGGGAACGGCCCGCAAACGAGAAACCGTGTGTACCAGTTCCAGCATATCCCCCAACACAAGGCCGGGGTCTGCGCCGCGTGCATATGCTGCATCCAGCAACGCCAAAGCTTGCTCTGGCTTGCCTGTTAACACCGCTTCCAGCAGATCGAACACAACTTCCCGATCTGCCAAACCCAGCATGTCACTAATAACCGTGGCGCCAATTACGCCATCTGCATCCGTTTGGCCGGTACCTTGCGCAATAGCCTGATCCAACAAGGAAAGCCCATCACGCACCGAGCCATCAGCAGCCCGTGCCACCAATGCCAACGCATCTGGTGACAGGCGCACATGCTCTTTATCTGCGATGCGGGAGAACAACCCCACCAGTTCAGATTGTGGAACACGCCGCAAATCAAACCGCTGGCAACGCGAAAGCACCGTTACCGGCACCTTCCGCAGTTCTGTAGTGGCAAAAATAAACGTAACTTGTGCAGGCGGCTCTTCCAGCGTTTTGAGCAGCGCATTGAAGGCATTGCGAGACAGCATATGCACTTCGTCAATAATAAAGACCTTCATACGCCCTTGCATGGGGCGGAAGCGCGTAGCTTCTATAATCTCACGCACATCATCTACACCAGTGCGGGAGGCAGCATCCATTTCCAGCACATCCGGGTGCCGATCGTTCAAAATAGCCACACAGTTTGCGCAAACACCGCATGGATCTGCCGTTGGGCCACCTTTGCCATCTGGCCCGATGCAATTAAGAGCGCGCGCAATAATACGGGCCGTGGTGGTTTTACCCACCCCGCGCACACCGGTAAGCATAAACGCGTGGGCCACGCGCCCCAGTGCAAACGCATTACGCAGCGTGCGCACCATGGCTTCCTGGCCAATCAGATCATCAAATGTAGTGGGGCGATATTTACGGGCCAGCACCCGGTACGGCGATGCTGCCTGATCCTGCATTGCGGGAAGTTGCTCTACCGCCTGTTGGGCGGGCTCATCACCAAACAGACCAGGGCCTTCCATTTCAGGATTGGGGAGTCCCTCATCCTGAGGAAGCTGCGCGTCTGTTTTGTCGCTCATGTCTTGCCCGAAGAAAAAGTTCACGCCTTGTTTTATATGCGAAACACGTGCCGCATTGGCGGAAAATAACGGGTGGAAAGCCGAACAATGACCCGGACGAAACTTACCATGGCTGCTTCCTTCCGGATCTGACCGGGTTGGCAAGGTGTCCGTCCACTGCCGACTTTCCGCTTTTTACATAACACTAAATGGAGGCAGATGCCAACCCTGTGTAATGGCTGCCAAAGCCCGTTGCTTTACCTTCTGGCCATGAACAGGCTAAAAACAGAACACCCCAGAAGCACAGACCTGTGTATTAAGAGAGTTTTGCGCGTGTTTTTATTCCGCCCTTCCACTCCGCTTTTTCGGCCTCTTACTTTGGCATCCCTCTTTTTTATGGGCTCTCTTGCTGCCTCAGCAGTTGCGCGCGCAGATGATGATCCGCCGCCCCGTACAAATGTGCCAAATGTACAGTTGCAAAAAGAGCTGGCCGTACTGCACTTTAAACCAGAAGCAGCTAGCCCGGCCTGTATTGATGCACTGAAAGAACTGCACAAAACGCAGGATATGCTTAAAGCTGAAGAAGCGCGGTCTCATGATCAGGATCTGGCTATTGCGGAAGATGTGCTGGAATCTGATTTTGAAAATTCTATAGAAATGTGTGCACCAGATGTGCAGCGCCTGTGCGAAGCACCCAATCCTTCTGCCGAGCTGGCGCATACCTGTGAGAAAATTGACAGTCTGCCTGATTCTACAAACTGATTTTTCTTTAAACCCAGAAAGGCCTGCCCCTGCATGTACAATCGCACCTTCTGGCGCGCTGTTTCCTGCCCGGCCGGGCCTTATGGCTGGCTACCACTTATTCTGGTTGCAATATTATTTTTTATAATCGGCTTTGTAACCTGGCTGAATGGTCCCCTTATATCTTTTGTAAAAATTGCATTTTCTCTTGATGATATAAGCGCATTTTTGATCCCTTTTGTTTTTTACATTTCATATTTTTTATTCGCCATTCCGGCCGGTAAAATTGTAACAAAACAAGGCCTAAGACAAAGCCTGATATATGCCTTAAGCATTATGACAGCAGGCATGATTGTTACAGGCCAATTTATGAAAGCATCATCCTACCTTGGTGCATTATGCGGATTTTTAATTCTGGGTAGCGGGTTGGCGCTTCTGCAGGTTGCTGTAAACCCTTACATAAGCTTTTTAGGCCCAACTGATCGTGCGGCACAACGTATTGCAATTATGGGTATCTGCAACAAAGTTGGCGGCATTTTAGCTCCTGTTGCTTTGGCAGCGTTTGCCATGCCGCATATTGGGGATTTGCCACTTACTTATAATGCGCAAAACAATTTGATTTTACGGCAACAATTCATTTCCACAATTTACTGGCCTTATATAGGAATGGCTACGCTTTTAGCTCTGACAACTTTGTATATAAAATTTTCAACCCTACCTGATATAAAAATATCTCATCCAAAAAACATAGAAACAAGCGTTACTACAAATTCAAACCCAACATTATGCTTCGGTGTTTTTGCCATGTTTCTTTACGTTGGCGTAGAGGTGCTGGCTGGAGATGCTATTGGAACCTATGCATCTGGATTTCATATTCCATTCAGAATATCCAGCCTTTTTACATCAGCTACCCTTGCTTGTATGCTTTGTGGGTATCTGCTTGGGTTAATATGTGTACCACGCTATATCTCTCAAGAACGCGCGCTTCTGCTTTCCTGCCTCACAGGTTTTACCTTAAGCCTTCTGGCATATATGACTGATGGATACATGTCTGTTGCATGTATCGCGCTTCTTGGTCTCTCAAATTCCATGATATTTCCATCTCTTTTTCCAACTGTTTTAAATTCCACCCACAACAAAACCTCTTTTGTCTCTGCGTTACTGGTTATGGCATATTGTGGAGGTGGCATTTTACCGCAATGCTTTGTATGGCTGAAATCCATTATAGGGTTTCAGGCAGCATTTTCAGCATTATCCTGCATATGCTATTTTGTGATTTCCTTATTTATTTTACGTTTTTCAAAAACATCCCACAACACAAACCCCTAATGGCTGGCTGATATGACCGAACTTTCCGGAAATCTTGTGCTTCCAAATACAATTGTAAGCGGAAGCATACATTTTGAAACCAGAATTCAGAATATTACACCTACCCAACATGAAACGGACCGCTATATTCTCCCTGGTTTTATCGACGGACACATCCACGGGGGCGACGGCGCAGATACAATGGATGGTGTAAAAGCCATTCATACCCTTAGCCGGTTTCATGCTCGGCATGGCACAACAACATTATTGCCAACAACCATCACCAGCCCTTGGCCGGATGTTATCAACACATTGCATGCTATTGCTGAAGTTACTGGGCAACAAATTCCAGATGGCCCGATGATACATGGCGCACATCTGGAAGGACCTTTTGTCAGCCCCCATAAACTCGGGGCTCAGCCGCCTTTTAATATCGCACCAACATCAGACAAGGTTTCAGAAGTTCTCGCCACAAACTGTGTGCGTGTTGTGACACTGGCACCAGAGCTTCCTCATGCACAAACTGCCATGAAAAGTTTTGCCAAAGCCGGCGTGCGCGTAAGCCTTGGCCATACCGTTGCCAATTATGAGCAAGCGCATCAGGCTATTTGTCATATTTGCAAATCTGGTGGTGTGGCTGGCGGCACGCATCTCTTTAACGCGATGCCCCCCATTGAAAGCAGACGCCCCGGCCCAGTTACCGCCTTAATGTGCAGCGATGCCTATGCCGAAATGATTTTTGATACACACCATATCCATCCAGCAACATTTCAACTGGCTCAACGCGTTATGCCAGATCGGCTTGTTTTTGTAACCGATGCCATGCGTGCTGCTGGTTTGCCAGATGGGCCAAGCCAACTTGGCGGGCAGGACGTAATTGTAGAGAATGGAACAGCACGCTTGCCAAATGGTAGCCTTGCAGGAAGCGTGCTGACATTAGATGTTGCCCTACGCAATGCCGTAAATACCGGAACATCATTGCACGAAGCTGTAGCACTTTTAACGCGCAACCCAGCAAACTATCTAGGGCTGCACGACCGCGGCATATTGGAAGCCGGAAAACGTGCTGATTTTGTTATAATGGATTCCAACCTGCATGTGCAGGAAGTATGGGTAAGTGGCCAGCGTATTTATTAAAAAAGACGGGAAGATTTTTTGTGTTTCTTCCCGTCTTATACGCAAGGTTTACTCTGAAAGTTGCAGAACGCTTTCCACGCCTTTGCGTGTGCCCAGCACTGCAGCTTTTTCTTTTGCCGTAAGCTTGTGCTCAACCTCAGAAACTGTTTGAGATTCTGAAAGTTTTACCAAACCCACGAGCTGATCCGCATTGATGGGATCTCCCGCTTTACGCTCTGGCGGCAGCATAGCCATATGCGCCTGTGCCAGCCCCACATCTGCCCGCAAAGCCCGCAAAGCATCTTCTGGAAGATCTGGGGTTTCATCACTTTCGCGGTCTTGCTCTACCTTTTTAAGAACATCCGGCATATTGGTTTCTTCTGGCACCAAAAGAAGGCCAGCTTTGCGAAAATCCAAGCCAACATTACGGCTGCTGGTAAACGCCACCAGAGGAATAGAAAAAACCAGCCCCAGCAAAACAGGTGTCATCCAGAAGAAAAGAGAGGGAGACACAACCCATGCTCCGGCCCCTAACAACACACCAAAAATGGTAAAACGCCCATACTGACGGACAATATCCATAAATGGCACACCGCCATCATCTCGTCGCTGTGCGTTCCAACCGGAATCATGGCCAGTGAGAATGGAGAATACACCGAGTGTTTGAATCAGCATAGCTATTGGTGCAATCAAACCACCAATCAGCGTTTCCACTAATATGGAACCTGCCGCACGTATGGCTCCGCCACACCCTTTGCAGTTTTCCCTATCCAGCAACAACGCGATATACGCGAGAAGTTTTGGTGCTAGCAGCACAATCATGGTGCCGATAAACACGTACTTCGCCTGCACAGGATCAACATGCGGCCAGTGTGGATAAAGAAGTTTTGTTTCCCCAAAATATTCTGGCCGCTCAAAATGTGCCTGAAGGGAAATTAAAATACCAGTCAGCAAAAACACGAGCCACAAAGGCGATGTTACATAAGCCCCGATGCCAACAACCATGTGCATCCGGCTGACCCAATGCAGCCCCTTTGTTGGCAGAACCTTGACGTGCTGCAAATTGCCTTGGCACCAACGCCTATCGCGAATGGCAACATCGGTAAGGGAAGGAGGACTTTCCTCGTAAGAGCCATCAAGAGCTGGCACCATATGAATGGCCCAACCCCCGCGGCGCATTAAGGCAGCTTCTACAAAGTCATGGCTCAGAATATGCCCACCAAAAGGTGGCTTACCCGGCACATGCGGCATACCTGCCTGTTCGGCAAAAGCGCGAGTGCGAATAATGGCATTATGGCCCCAGTAATTTCCCTCCGAGCCATGCCACCATGCAATACCGTACGCAATAACAGGCCCGTACACACGGCCCGCAAACTGTTGCAAACGCGCAAAAAGCGTTGTGCCACCAGTAATAACCGGAAGTGTCTGTATAAGACCCACACCAGGGTTACGCTCCATTGCTGCGGCCATACGCACCAACGTGGCGCCAGACATAACGGAGTCTGCATCCAACGTAACCATGTGGTCATATGCTCCGCCAAAGCGGCGCACCCATTCCCCCAGATTACCAGCCTTACGCTCTACATTGTTATGGCGGCGGCGGTAAAAGATATGATCATATCCGCCAGTTTCTTCACGCAGCGCCAGGAAGGCTGCTTCTTCCTCTACCCACACATCCGGGTTTGTGGTGTCTGAGAGAATAAAGAAATCGAAGGCAGCCAGTTCTCCCGTTTCCTGCAAACTATCGTAAATAGCTTTCAACCCCGCCATAACACGGCGAGGAGGCTCATTATACGTAGGCAGCAGAACAGCATTCCGCCGTGTAAGCTGCGGCAGCGGGCCAGACTTGCTGATACCTAGCCCAAGGCCACCATGCGCAACCAGAGAACAAAACCCGGCAACAGAAGATGTAAATGCCAGTGCAATCCACATAAATAGAGCAATAAACAGCAGCAGCATGATCACACCCAAGGTGGAAACACCTGCTTCATCCATTACTTTATGCGTGCGCCATGCCCCGTAGGCCGTCAGCAACAATGCTGATCCAATAACAGCCAACCGACGCAGCACGATATTCCGCGGAGA
Source organism: Acetobacter sp. AAB5 (assembly GCF_050106715.1). Lineage (NCBI taxonomy): Bacteria > Pseudomonadati > Pseudomonadota > Alphaproteobacteria > Acetobacterales > Acetobacteraceae > Acetobacter > Acetobacter sp. AAB5. The sequence continues at coordinate 165,253 of NZ_JBNIEW010000004.1, read as the reverse complement.
GGTAATAGGCGTGCGGCCACGCCCTGCCATATTGGGTGCAGCATGAAAATCCTGCACCGGCATATCCAACGGAGATTCTGAAGGGAGAGCACGAAACATTTGTGTAGAATCCGGCATGCTTACGGCGTCCATCGGTACAGCCACTGTTCAGACACTGGGCCCGTATCGGTTTCTAGGGCACAGCTTAAATCCGCCACCTTGGCATCACCTGGCACAAACTCAAATGTTGTGCGCCAGCCGTTGATTTCCGGATTTGGCTCTACAACAACATTACGAATTGTGCCCGCAGATGCTTGCGGAGAAACGTGGAAGTGCGTGTCTTTTGGCAGATGCTCAAAAGGTGCGCCCACAAAATCTATGGCAAAGAAACGAGCGGTCTTATCATCCACCACAGCACCTACACGTGTGGCACCAATACGCGCCAACGGAGTGGGGAAAGGTGCATCCCACCCCCAGTACATACGGTAGGTGAAGCTGTATTCCTTACCTGCCTGCAAAGGCTCCTTGGGCCGCCAGAAGGCAACAATATTATCGTTTACTTCATTGGGTGTGGGAATTTCCACCAGATCTACCCAGCCAGAACCCCAGTCTCCAATAGGCTCAATCCACAAGGAGGGGCGCTTTTCATAATGCAAGGCCAGATCTTCATAATCACGAAAAGAACGTCTGCGCTGCATCAGGCCGAAACCGCGCGGAGAGGTATCAGAAAATGTTGAAAACTGAAGATCAAGCGGGTTGCGCAATGGGCGATAAAGCTGTTGGTCCGCTCCTGTCCACATTTGCAAAGCTTCGCTATCATGTGCAGCGGGGCGCCAGTCATCAATGTGGTTGCGATCGTTGCCATCAAAATAAAACATGCCCGTAAGGGGCGCGATGCCAGATTGTTCTATCTTGGTGCGTGGGAATAATGTGGACTGCACATCAAACACTGTGCTGTCACCCGGGCGGATGGTAAAACGAAACGCCCCTGTAAGAGATGGGCTATCTAACAGCGCATGTATAACAACAGACTGCACGCCCGGCTGAGGTTTTTCCAACCAGAAGGCGCGAAAAAGAGCAAATTCCTCGCCTTTAGGATCACCCGTGCCATCAGCAAAGCCACGTGCAGAAAGCCCATAAATCTGGTCTTTCCCTACTGCACGAAAATACGATGCCCCAAGGAAAACACAGAACTCTTCCATTACACCCGGGGTGTTAATGGGGGCACGTAGCCGCAAACCTGCAAAACCCAGATTATCTTCTACCCGCAAAGAAGGATCTGCATATGTAAACAAATCTGGAGAATAGGGAACGGCTGCTGCCTGCCCATTCTGCACTTCGTAAATTTCGATCCGCGGCTTGTATAAAAAACCACGCGGATAAAATTCCACATCAAAACCCAAATTATCGCCAGCCCACAAAGCACGATCTGGACGGTAGGCAATGCTCCGGAATTGATCAAAATTCAGGTTTGAGAGTGCCTTTGGTAACGTTTGATCTGGCCCCTTGTAAGGTCCATTTGCCAGCCTGCGAGCAATCTGCGCAACTGTGTTATCATCAAATGCACCAGTAGCATTTGTTAGCCCTTCGGCATGTGCCCGCCCAATGGCACCTCCTACCAGCGAAGCCAGGGTAGCACCTGCCCCTGCCTTGATTACATCACGTCGCTGCACATTTGCTGACACGTCTGTCTCCCGCTCTTTTGCTAAATTTTATGGGATGGTTGTTTCATTGTTCTGAATAGACCCATCTCATTCTGGTGAGGTTTTTTGTGGGCACGCAGACAATAAATTTTCCAATTCCGCTATATCAGAACGAGCAGCCTGTGCGGCTTTATCTGCAATCTGCCGATACAGCGTGACAACAGTTTTACCTGTGGGCGTAAGAAAAGCCCCACCGCCACCGCCGGGCCGCGTGATAACCAGAGGTTCCTTAAAAAGCTGGTTCAGATTATCTACCAACAGCCATGTACGACGGTAAGACATGCCCATGGCGCGCCCCGCCGCTGAAATGGAGCCTGTTTCTTCCAACTTTTCCAGAAGATGTATCTTGCCATGCCCCAATGCAGGCTTACCATCTGCATCTAGCCGCAATGTCAGTCTTACTCGTGCCGTCATGCCTACCCACTTTTCCAGTTATCAGCCTTTGAGTTGAATAACTGTATAAGGAAAAAACGGAAATTCTATATGACTCCCAGCGCAGATACCACTTGGCGTTCCATGACACCAGATGATCTTGCCGGTGTTATGACATTAACTGCCCGCGTTCATCCCGATTACATGGAAGATCTGGTCGTTTTTGAAGAACGCCTAAAACTTGCGCCTGATGGCTGCTTTTCTCTTGTGCGGGGGAAAGAAGTGCTTGGCTATCTAATAAGCCACCCATGGCAAGGCCTTGTTTCCCCGCCATTAAACACCTTGCTGCATACCCTGCCTCATAAGGCAGATAGTTGGTATATTCATGATCTTGCCTTATCCCCAACAGTAAGGGGACAAGGGTTTGCGCAACAGGCTTTGCTATTGGCCGAACAGGCTGCGCGCAGGCAAAACCTGCATACTCTTTTACTTACATCTACCTGCCACGCCATTGGCTTTTGGCAAAAAGCGGGCTTTACGGATGCGCCTACCAATAAAGCAGAACAGGCGGTGCTGGCATCTTATGATGCGCAAGCCCGCCTGCTCTATCGCGCTATAAGCTAGAAAACTTTAGTCACCTTCGTGGTGTTCTGGTGCCACCATCATAGCCTCGGCAACAACACCTGCGTGTTCACGCACGCGGCGTTCGATATCCGCGGCCATTTCTGGGTGATCACGCAAGAACTGCTTGGCATTTTCACGCCCCTGCCCAATGCGCTGGCTATCGTATGAAAACCATGAGCCAGATTTTTCAACAACTCCGGCTTTTACGCCAAGATCAATCAGCTCACCAACCTTGCTGATGCCTTCGCCGTACATGATATCAAATTCTACCTGACGGAAAGGTGGCGCCATCTTGTTTTTAACAACCTTTACGCGCGTCTGGTTACCTGTCACCTCATCCTTGTCCTTGATAGACCCGATGCGGCGAATATCCATACGCACAGAAGAATAGAACTTCAGGGCATTACCACCCGTGGTTGTTTCCGGATTACCAAACATCACACCAATTTTTAGGCGGATCTGGTTCAGGAAAATCATCAGGGTATTGGAGCGCGCCACCGTACCCGTAAGCTTACGCAAAGCCTGGCTCATCAAACGCGCATGAAGGCCAACATGGCTATCGCCCATATCTCCTTCCAGTTCTGCGCGCGGCACCAGGGCTGCAACACTATCTACCACCAAAACGTCAATAGCGCCGGATCGCACGAGTGTATCTGCAATTTCCAACGCCTGTTCACCTGCATCTGGCTGGCTGATCAGCAGGTTATCTACATCCACGCCCAGCTTTTTGGCATAACCGGGGTCCAACGCATGCTCGGCATCAATAAAAGCACAAGTGCCACCACGCTTTTGTGCTTCTGCAATGGCATGCAGCGCAAGCGTGGTTTTACCAGAGCTTTCTGGCCCGTAAATTTCCACCACACGGCCACGGGGCAACCCACCAATACCCAGCGCAATATCCAGCCCAAGGGAACCAGTAGGAATAACATCTGCCTCTACCTTGGGACGCTGCCCCAAGCGCATGACAGAACCTTTGCCAAAAGCACGTTCAATCTGTCCCAGCGCGCCTTCCAGAGCCTTTGCCTTATCCATTTTTACCATTCCCTTCCTGTGGGCCGGACTGCCAGATGTACGTAAGGCCCTTGAATGTGCATAACGCACCATGCACGAAAGATTATGCGTTCAATTCCTGCCATAAAGCCCCTACGGCAGCAACGAATGTACCGGGTAACCGCTTTATGGAAACTTTTTGCTCATGTTGCGATCTCTACCTGTTCTATTAAGAACAAATTGGCAACTTTTCAAGATGGCAGCATAAAATTCATCTGCCATCTTTTAAGATTCTGAAAATTATCAGCTCTTTTTTCCATGATCGGAAGAGAGAGCCAGCCCGAACCCTCTGGGGTCAGTCCAACCAAAGCATTTGCTGCCATCCCCCGGCAAACCGGCTGGGCAGGACACAAAATTGGCGCGCCCCACACCGTTGGTCACCTGTGGTCTGCTTCCCGCTATTGCTGCCTGCAAGGCAACGGCTGCCGTATCTGCCGCCACATTCTGCCCAGATGCCGTGGCCGCAGCCTGAAACTGGTTACCCCGGTGCGCAATAGCAACAGGCAGAAGCGGCAAAGGTTTCCGCACGGGGGAAGCCCCCAACATAATGCCTGTAGACCCAGCAATACGCCCGGTACCAAACAGATTGTTCATGGTGAATGCACAGCTTACAGATTCACCCTGTCTATCCGTCACCACAAAAGATGTAGAAGCAGGCAAGGCAGGCAGAACCGAGCCAGCAGGAATGTGGCCAGAATTCAGAAGAGCCTGTGCATCTGCAATACTGGTAGCAGCTCCTTTTGCACCCTGCCGCGCACGCCAACCTGATACAGCCGTTTCTGCCCTTACGCGGCCGCCATTCTGCCCCACATTGGAAAGATACGCCGCAGCCATACCAAACCCACCATCTGCGGGTGGCGGCAGAAAGCTGATATCAATGCCATCAACACGCGCTGTAAGCGGCTGAGCCGCCACAGGAATAGCTGCGCGCAAATCCAGCGTTGTCAGCCCTGCACCAGCAACACGCGCAGCCTCTGCAAATGTCTGGCCCAGTGCGCCGGCGTAAAGATCGCCCACACCAGCAATACGCATCCGCTCCAGTGCACCCGCCAGACGTGTCTGCACCATCACGTCATCTGCTACCAATACGTTGCCGTTGGCATTGCCAAAAATGGCACGGGTTTTTTCATCTGCCAGCAAAGGTGCCTGTACAGCAGCAAGGTCAGACGCCAACAACCCGCCCACCGGCACACCACGAGAGGCCAGATTACGCGCGGGCAACAACAGATCAGCAAAATCCACACTGCCGTAACGCAGCTGCATTAAATACAGGCCGCGCGCCAGCATGGGAGCAGAAGCGGGACGATCCGCCCCGGCGTCATTCAACCCAGCTCTGGGCAGAAATACAAAGGCCTGCCCGGCGCTTTCACCCGGCTTCCATGCCAGACATGCACCACCGCCCCCCAAAGAGGCTCGGGAAGGCAGCGTAACAGAAAGGGCCAACCCAAGAGCAGCCGCAGCATCTGCTGCGTTGCCCCCTTTAGCCAGAACATCGCGCCCAACCAGAACGGCCTGCGGTTCATCCGCCACAACCTCTCCCACAAATCCTGTTTCCACAGGTTGTGCAATATGACTGCCAGAACTACAGGCTGGCAGAACAGAGGTAAGAGCAAGAGCCAAAGCCCCCGCACGCTTGCGAGAACCAGAAAGCACGGTTTTAAACCGCGTAAAACGGGGGATAATAGAACGGGCGGCCACGCCTTGCTTTCTCCACTACTGGGCCCGTCCGGCGGGCAGTCGTCTGGATGGTATCCCTCTGGATTAACCTGCTTTACGGCGGGCAGCAACAGCCCAACCTTGCCGTAATGACCGCACGTGCCATACCATTCCAGTTTATGGACAAGGACACCATGCAGAATCTGAAATCTTTCTTCCGCCTTACAGTAAGCGCTGGCGCATTGGCCACCGCTCTGTTTTGTGCGGACTCCGCGCCTGTACGTGCAGCAGATAGCAGCTTTACACCAGCCCAGCGGGCCGAAATTGTAAACATCATGCGCAACGCCCTGAAAACCGACCCCACTATTCTGTCGGATGCGATTGCCTCCCTGCAAAACCAAGCCGCAGCGCAGAAAAATGCCTCTGCGCTAGACTTGGTACGCCATAACAAACCGCTTTTTGGCGGAAGTTCTACTGATGTGGTGCTGGGGAACCCACAAGGCTCCCTGAATGTGGTGGAGTTTTATGATCCACGCTGCCCTTACTGCCGCAAGGTTCTGGATGATCTGGATGCGCTTGTTGCCGCAGAACCAGACCTAAGGCTGGTGGAAAAGGTTATTCCTGTACTGGGGACTAATAGCACACTGGATGCGCAGGCCATTATGGCCGCCGGCCTACAGGGCAAGTACATTCCATTCCAAAAAATCCTGATGGCGGATTCTTCTGCCCCCGGCATGGATCGAATCCGGAATGCAGCGCATCAGGCTGGGCTGGATACAGACAAGCTGGTGAAGGATATGAAAAGCTCAGCCGTTACCACCGCGCTGGCAAAAAATGTTGCTCTGGCCCGCTCCATCAATCTGGAAGGAACGCCCACCTTCATTATTGGGGATCAGGCAATCATTCCCGGTGCAGTTTCTCTGTCTGAACTTAAAGCTGCTGTGGATAAGCTGAAAAGCAGCCACTAAACCTGTTATGGCGGGTGCAGGGTTCAACCTCACCCGCCATAATGGTTTTTCTTACGCGGCGGAACAGGCGGCCTGGCGTGCGGGCATAATGCCTTCTTCACGCAGGAGCACACTCAGCGCGTTAATCAGATCATCCATCATCTCATCCGTATGGAACGGCCCCGGGGTTAGGCGCAGGCGTTCCGTGCCCTGCGGCACAGTTGGATAATTGATGGGTGTTGCGTAATGCCCATATTCCGTCAGCAAGCGGCGGCAGATGCGTTTGCAACGCTCTGCATCCCCAATAGGAATGGGCACAATGTGGCTGGGTGTCATGGTGAATGGCACACCCGCAGCCCGCAGCCGATGGCGGAATGTGTTCACACGTTCAAAAATAGACTCGCGCCGCCAGTTTTCCGCGCGCACCTTGCGCACGCTGGCAAGCGCCCCCGCTACAACCGGTGGCGGCAAAGCAGTGGTGAAAATAAAACCAGAAGCTGTAGAGCGCAGGAAATCTACAATTTCAGCAGAAGCCGTAATGTAACCGCCATGCACACCAAAGCCCTTGGCCAGTGTGCCTTCGATAATATCAACCTGATCGGCCACACCATCGCGCTGGGAAACGCCACCACCTTCCTGACCGTACAGGCCGACAGCATGCACTTCGTCCAGATAAGTCAGTGCATTATATTTACGAGCAAGCGCGCAGGTTCCGGCAATATCGGAAATATCACCGTCCATGGAATAAACGCTCTCAAACGCAATCAGCTTGGGGGCATCTTTTGGCGCGGCGGCCAGTTTTTCTTCCAGATCTTTCAGGTCATTATGTTCATAAATGACTGTCTGAGATCCGCGCGCACCTTTAATACCCGCAATCATGGACGCATGGTTCAGCCGGTCTGAAAAACAGATCCAACCTGGCATGGATGTCAGAATGGTTTGCAGGCTGGCCTGATTGGAAACATAGCCAGAAATAAACAGCAGCCCGGCTTCTTTACCATGCAGGGAAGCAAGTTCTGCTTCTAGCTGTGTATGCAGCGGGCTTGTGCCGGCAATATTACGCGTACCGCCTGCGCCAGCTCCGTGCTCCCGAATAGCGGCGATAGCAGCGTCCTGCACCTCCGGCACAACGCCCATGCCCAGATAGTCATTAGTTGACCATACAATAACTTCACGCCCTTGCGGCAGATCGCGCACAGCCTCTTCATACAAAGGAAAACGCTCTGCCTGACGCGCCAATGGCGTAAAGGTTCTGTAACGCCCCTGATGTTTGATCTGATCTAGCGCCTCATGGCAGTGATCATAAAAAGGATGGCGGGCGTTTTTTATCGCTCCCACGCTAACTTTCTCCTCGCTTCTCGTCAGAAACGGTCGGGGCATGGCGCGTACCCATCGGCCGTCTGGCCTGTGTGTTCACACGTTTGTGTATATAGTGCTGCTTTACCGCACATACACCCGCACAACCGGTTTCGTCACGGAAGAATCCGGCATAGCGGACATTTCCACCTGCGCCTCTGATGCTCCAGCATTAATCATTTCCTGCAACACAGCACGGCCATCACCCTGCACCAAGTTCATCAGGGAAGATTGTTCCGCATCTGCATTGGCCTGTGGCGGCACAAGACATCTGACAACAAACAGAACATCAGGTTTGCGGCTAAGGGCAAGGCGCGTAATCTGATCAACCGGAGCTTCCCATTGCGATGCAGGGGTGCCGGCAGCCAGTTCAATCAACGGTGGCACAGGTGGCGGCCCCGGTGGCGGTGGCGGAATGTACGGCTTGGGTGCCACGCCTGCGTTTGGGTTGAAGGTTTTTTGATCAACCAGCTTGCAGCCTGTCATGCCAACCAGCACGCACCCCGCAACAACGACACGGAGAAAAGACCCTTTTTCTGTAACTCGGGAAACGGGCAGCATAACAGGACAGTTCTCCACCAGAACGTATAATGGCAATTCAATATGGCTTTACGGGGCCATTTTTATTTCTTTCGCGCTCTCCTGCACCGGGTGCAAGCCCTTTGGGTGTTTTCATACCCTTTTCAGCAGCAAAAATTCGTTCCACACTCTCTTTCCAATGGCACAGGCCACACTCATAGAGCATCCATTTGCTTCCCCTGCAGCAGCCCTACCTGCGCAGGATACCGTTGTGCTGCGCCTATGTGCAGCAGCCCGTTTACTGCTTGGTAAAACCAGAAATTCTGCGCATCTGGCGTTGCTGCAAACACTTTGCCTTCCTGTTACGGCACTGTGGTGCCGCATACTGCGTTTTGATCCAGCACACCCTGATTGGCCCGACCGAGACAGATTTGTTGTGCCTTCCGCTACCTTGCATCCGTTATTGCAGGCCATGTTGCACCTTAGCGGCACTTATGCGTTTTCCGAGTCCCCTTTGGAATATGGCATCCACCCGGGCGTAGAAACCGCCCCCGGCCCTGCTGGGCAAGGCATTGCAGCCGCAGCTGGTATGGCTCTTGCAGAACACCTGCTGGCAAAACGCTATGGCCGCTCATTGGTCAACCACCGCACATGGGTGCTTGCGCGTGATGGAGATCTGGCAACAGGCGTTGCCATGGAGGCCGCGCAGCTTGCCGGGCGTTTTGGGCTGACCCAACTTGCCGTTCTGGTTAGCCCCACACCCGGGGCAGATAGAACAGAGTTTTCAAACTCTTTGGCACGTTTCAGCGCATCCGGGTGGAGTATCCGCAAAGTGGACGCATCACAATTAAGCGCCATCAACGGCGCTTTAGCTGCCACCATGCGAGCTAAAAAACCAACGCTTATTGCTTGCATGCCCCCTGAAAGCCCACAAACCTTTCACCCCCAACCCAGCCTATCCCCAGAAGAAGAGCTTACTGGCCCCTGGAGCCCAACTGCCAGACGCGGCGCCACAACATACCGTTCTTGGCTAAAACGGCTGGCCAGACACCGCCAACGCACCGCCTTTGAGCGTGAAACGGCCAACACATTCCCCAGCCTGTTGATGGAAGACTGGAGCCGGCTTTGCCGCCGTGCCATGCAACTCACACATCAGGCCTCCACCCAGCAAGCGGCCATTACCAGCCTGCATACGCTTTCCGCTCTTTTACCGGAACTGACAGTCTTAACGGCTACATCTGCGTTGCCGCGCACATCTGCCGCAGCACACATCCAACCAGACTGGCCATGTAATATTCAGGAACATGGCATGGCCGGAATGTTAAATGGCATGTCCTTGCATGGTGGTATTTTGCCCTGTGGCATTGCCAGCATGATTACGGTGGACCGTATGCGTGCGGCACTCCGCATGGCCGCACTCATGCGCCAAAAAATTATCTACCTTTTAACAGATGATGGGCTGGCTCTCAGCCATGATGGGGCAAGCTGGCAACCAGTTGAACAACTTGCCAGCCTACGCGCCATGCCTCATCTGGCCGTTTTTCGGCCAGCAAACGCACAGGAAGCCTTTGCTTGCTGGAAGGCGGCCATCCGTTGGCAGTCTGGCCCTGCTGTTATCATGCTATGCCCCACCCCGCCCGAACATTCCTACGCTGTGCCCATGCAGGGTTCTGCTGCTCGTGGGGGATATATTTTGCATGGCAGCAGCTCGCGGCACGTTACCCTTATGGCCTCTGGCCCAGAGGTAAGTATTGCGTTGGAAACAGAACAGCTTTTGCGCCAACACGGCGTACAGGCTGCGGTGGTTTCCATTCCCTGTTGGGAAGTCTTTTCCAATCAACCCGAAGCTTACAAAACAGCCATTCTGGGCACGGATGTGCTGCGCGTGGGGATTGAGGCTGCATCAGGTTTCGGATGGGAACGCTGGCTGGGTAGCCAAGGATTTTTCGTTGGTATGGATGATTTTGGCGTATCCGCACCTGCCAACGCGGTGTATGAACGTTTTGGCATTACTGCCGGAGCGATTTGTGCGCGGGTTTTAAAACACTTGCGCGCATCCGGCGCCATAGAAGAAAGGTTCCTTCAGGCGCCATCACCTACCTCCCGCCGGCAAGAGCGGGAGCCGTTGTAACAATAAGAAGATCGCACAAGATCACAGAACGACAGAACGGAGAAAGAAAACCATGGCAGTCAAAATCGCTATCAATGGCTTCGGACGCATCGGCCGCCTTGTGCTGCGCGGCATTATTGAGAGCGGACGCACCGATGTTGTGCCGGTAGCTATCAATGATCTGGGCAGCGTAGAAGCCAATGCCCATCTGCTAAGCTATGACAGCGTGCATGGTCGCCTGCCTGCTGATATTCGGGTGGATGGCAACAAGATTATTGTCACCACCAACGGCCGCACATGGGACCCCATTACCGTTTCTGCGGAACGTGATCCCTCCAAAGTGCCTTTCCAGGGCGTTGATGTGGCCATGGAATGCACAGGCCTGTTTACCTCCAAGGAAAAAGCCCAGCCTCTGCTTGCGGCTGGCGCCCGCAAGGTCATTATTTCCGCACCCGCAACAGATGTAGATGCCACCATTGTTTACGGCGTGAACCAGGATGTGCTGACGCCGGACATGACCGTGATCTCCAACGCATCCTGCACCACCAACTGTCTGGCCCCAATGGCCAAGGTGCTGGAAGACGCATTTGGGATTGAACGTGGCTATATGGTCACCATCCATTCCTACACAGGTGACCAGCGCACGGTGGACACCCTGCACAAGGATCTGCGCCGCGCCCGCGCTGCTGGCCTGAACATGATCCCGACTTCCACTGGTGCAGCCCGCGCTGTTGGGTTGGTTCTGCCGCAGCTTAAAGGCAAGCTGGATGGCACCGCCATTCGTGTTCCCACCGCCAATGTTTCCATCGTTTCTCTGGACTTTGTGCCCAAAAACGCGCCAACTTCGGTTGAAGATGTCAACAATGCCATCAAGGCCGTTGTAGACTCCGGCAAGATGAAAAACGCTCTGGCTTATTCTGATGCCCCGCTCGTCAGCTCTGATTTCAACCATGCGCTGGCATCTTCAACATTCGATGCAACTCAGACAGCGTTGGTAGATGGCGGCAAGCTTGTTCGTGTCTGCTCTTGGTACGATAACGAATGGGGCTTCTCCAACCGCATGTCTGATACAGCCGCCCTGTTCGGGAGCCTGTAATGGCGGAACTTCCCTTCAGCACGCTGGATACGCTTGACCCCAAGGGCAAACGTATTCTGCTGCGTGTAGACCTGAACGTCCCCATGAAAGACGGGAAGGTAACGGACGAAACGCGTATTGAACGTGTTGTGCCCACCATTCGTGAACTGGCTGAAAAAGGCGGGCGGGTTATCCTGCTCAGCCATTTTGACCGGCCAAAAGGCAAGGTGGTGCCGGACATGTCGCTCCAGCCCATAGCTACGGCTCTGGCCACAGCTTTGGGGCGGCCCGTCAGCTTTGCGCATGATTGCATCGGCCCGGATGCAGAGGCTGCTGCGCGCTCCATGCAGGATGGAGACATCCTGCTGCTGGAAAACACACGTTTCCAGCCGGGAGAAGAAAAGAACGATGCAGGCTTGTCCGCTGCCCTCGCCAGCCTTGGCGATGTGTATGTGAATGATGCCTTTTCTGCCGCCCATCGGGCACACGCTTCTACTGCCGGTGTTGCAGCCCATCTGCCATCTTATGGTGGCCGGTTGATGCAGGCGGAACTGGAAGCCCTGTATGCTGCGCTGGAAAACCCGGAGCGGCCCGTAGGGGCTATTGTGGGCGGCGCAAAAATTTCCACCAAACTTCAGCTACTTGAAAACATGCTGGCGAAGGTGGACATGCTGGCTATTGGCGGTGCCATGGCCAACACGTTTCTGGCCGCCAAGGGCCTACAGGTTGGCAAATCCCTGATCGAGAAAGACATGCTGGATACAGCACGTACGATTATGGAACAGGCCCAAGCCAAAAAATGCGATCTCATTCTTCCCGTAGATGTCGTGATTTCGGAAGATTTTATTGCAGGGGCCCCCACTCAGGTTGTGCCCGCAACGGCTATTCCTGATGGCTGGATGGCGCTGGACGTTGGCCCAGAAACAGTAAAGTTGCTGCAAAGCAAGCTTGCAGGCCTAAAAACGCTGGTCTGGAATGGGCCTTTGGGCGTGTTTGAGCTGCCACCGTTTGATGAAGGCACCAATGCTGTTGCTCAGGCTGCTGCCCAGCTCACGCAGGAAGGCAAACTGAAAACCGTAGCCGGTGGTGGGGATACTGTTTCCGCCCTCCGCCATGCAGGTGTGCTGCATAAGATGTCTTATGTTTCCACCGCAGGTGGGGCTTTTCTGGAATGGCTGGAAGGCAAGATCCTACCCGGCCTAACGGCTATCAGCACCACACTGGAAAAAACCCTGCCAATCTAAGGTAAGGTTTTATAAAGTTTTAGAACATGGCTTTGTTTTAAAGCTTATTCTTGCAAAACCACTTCAGATTTTAATGTCTGAAGTGGTTTTTTTATGCCTTCACTTGCGGGCGCGGGTGGCCATACATCTGCATCAGCCCAACGCCTGCCATTACAATGCCCCCACCAATAAGAGTACGCACATTTGGCACTTCTCTCACCAATACAAATGCCAACAGAAGCGTTGTGGGAGAGAGTAAATACAGCAGCCCAGAAGAACGGGCGACCCCCACCTGCCCCACCACATGCGCCCAAGCGCCATACCCCAAAATAGATGGAAATATGCCCAGCACGCCAACCAATGCCCAAGCCTGCCAACCATTATGCGTATTTATGGCGCTAGGGAGCCACGGCAAAAGCAGGCCAGCACCAATTAGCAAAATATAGGCTGTGGTCACTAATGCTCCATAGCGCGTTACCAAAGGCCGTTGGAGCAGATAGTAGGTTGCAGAGCATAAAGCTGCTGCCAGCATAACCGTAGTGCCAGAACCAAAACCAAGGCCGCCGGGCTGCCCACTGCCAATAATCACCACACCAGTAAAACTGATAAGAGAACCTAACCAGCCCCATAGTGTCAGACGTTCATTTAAGAACAGAACGGCGGCAATAGCAGCTAAAAAAGGAGCTGTATTCAATAATAGACTGGCCGCACCGGCAGAAACTGTCTGCTCACCTGTATTAAAAAGGATATTGTAAAGCGCAATGCCAATGCCGCCACATGCCAAAAAGCGTGGGATATCCTTTAGCCGTGGCAACTGTGGGCGCTTTACGCACAACCAGCATACAACAAGGCACGCAGCCACCATATAACGTGCGGCAGCTAACGAAACAGGTGCAAAAAAAGGCAGTGCTAGCCGCACAACAGGATACGCACAGGCCCATGAAAGCAATGCGGCAACAACGGCCAGAACAGGCACAGGTTTATGAGGAACCATGTGATATCATGGCCTTATCATCAAAAAGGATTGTGGAAGCCGTAATTTTTTGCAGCGCTTATTCGCGCCGCAAAACCTGATCTGTCAGAAAAGAAGATAGCTTATTTGCTACAAACTCTTCTTTTAAAGCGTGCTCATCATATTCATTCCGCACCCACTCAAGAAAAGGCATGCGGCCTTCTCCTTCTGCCTGATAGTGCAGAAAAAAAGCATCCAAAATACCTGTGCGAGAGCTACGGAAGTGTCCGTATTTCCAAGACAGTTCCTTAAGCGCCTGCTGGGCAGACCCGCCCTCAAACAGCACAACCAAGCCAGATGCCAAGCCGGCGCGGTCTGCGCCCGATTTACAATGCATCAGTATTGGAAAATCTAGCTTTTGGTACATATCTGCAAACCGCAGAATTCTGTCCTTATGGGGGGCGCCACGGCTTTCAAACGCCATATCTACATGGTGCAAACCAAGGCCGCGTGCAGCATCGCGGGAAAGAGCATCAGACCCGCATTTTCTATGCCCACGCAAGTTCACCAGCGTACGCAAGCCCAACCGCCCCATGGCTCTTTTCAAACGCGCAGGAGTGGGGTGGTTACACCGATATACTTTGCCAGGAATAACTGCGTGAAAGTTGGTCCACATCAAGCGGAAAATAGCGTGATCTACAAACAGGCTGTCAGTCCAGGCCCGCGCGCGGCCAGATGATGAAGAAAGATGGCCGTCAAACACGAAAAACCTCACTACCAAACAGATCGTCTTCTAGCAGGTTTCATGTTCCACCTTCCTTTGCTGCCGTCAATGCAGAAGGCGCGGAAGAAGGTATATCTCTGCTTACGTTACAAAAAACCCGGCAAGGCAAAGCCATACCGGGTTTTTTTACGTCTACTTTCTGGAAAAACGAAAAATCAGACTTTCCGTTCCAGTTGCAGTTCCTTAATGCGCCCAATGGCCTTGGCTGGGTTCAGACCCTTCGGGCATGTCTGGGTGCAGTTCATGATGGTGCGGCACGCATACAGTTTGAAGGTATCTTCCAACCCATCCAAACGGTCACCCGTATGTTCATCGCGGCTATCGGCAATCCAGCGATAAGCAGCCAGAAGAACGGCTGGGCCTAAATACTTGTCACCATTCCACCAATAGGATGGGCAAGAGGTTGTGCAGCAGAAGCACAGAATGCATTCCCACATCCCATCCAACTTGGCGCGTTCCTCAATGCTCTGCTTCCGTTCGGAATCCGGCGGAGGGGCGCTGTCTGCCTGCATCCAAGGCTGGATGGAACGCAACTGCGCATAAGCACCATCCAGATTGGAAACCAGATCTTTTACAATTGGCATATGCGGCAGCGGATAGATGCGCACATCGCCCTTGATATCCTTGATGGGCTTAAGGCACGCAAGCGTGTTTTCCCCATCAATATTCATGGCGCAGGACCCACAAATCCCTTCACGGCAGGAACGCCGGAATGTCAGCGTAGGATCTACTTCGTTCTTGATATGGATAATGGCATCCAGCACCATTGGCCCGATGGTATCCAGATCAAGTTCGTAGCTATCAATAACCGGGTTTTTATCATCATCCGGAGTCCAACGGTAAATCCGGAATGTTCTGACATTTTTTGCACCGGCTGGTGCGGGAAAGGTTTTACCTTTCCCGATCGTGCTGTTGCGCGGCAGTCTGAGTTCAACCATGTTCGCCTCCCTTTATCGCCCGTTCGTTCCGATAACTCAGTAAACGCGCTTTTTGGGTGGGAAGACCTGCACATCATCGGTCAGGGTCTTCATATGCACCGGACGGTAGGTTAGCTTCACGCCACCTTTATCATCCAGCCACGATACGGAATGCTTGAGCCATTCCTTGTCATCACGGTTAGGATAATCATCCCGCGCGTGCGCCCCACGGCTTTCATGCCGCGCAAGGCCACTTTCCAGCGTGACAGTAGCGTTCGCCAGCAGGTTTTCAAACTCCAGCGCTTCCATCAGATCGCTGTTCCAGATCAGAGAGGAATCTGACACAGAGATATCGCTCACGCCGTTCCAGATATCGCGAATCTTGTCCACGCCTTCCTGTAGGCTTTCTTGCGTGCGGAACACAGCCGCATGTGTTTGCATATCACGCTGTAAACGCTCACGCAGGGCGGAAACCTTGGTGCCACCCTTGGCATAACGCAGCCGATCCAGACGATCCAGCGCAGCTTCACCCGCACCGGCAGGCAGCGGACGGGTAAAGTCTGTTGGTTTTACCACTTCCGCAGCACGGCGAGAGGCAGCACGGCCAAATACGATAAGATCCAGCAGAGAGTTTGTGCCCAGACGGTTTGCACCATGCACGGAAACACAAGCGGCTTCACCCACGGCCATCAGCCCCGGCACAACGGCATCCGGGTTATCTGGGGTTGGGCGCACCACTTCACCATGAATATTGGTGGGGATACCACCCATATTATAATGCACGGTTGGCAGAACCGGCACAGGTTCTTTGGTAACATCCACACCCGCAAAAATACGTGCCGTTTCAATAATACCCGGCAGACGCTGGTGCAGAAGATCAGAGCCAAGATGCTCAAGGTGCATCATGATGTGATCTTTTTTCGGGCCACAGCCACGGCCTTCCTTGATCTCAATCGTCATGGCGCGGGAAACCACATCACGCGATGCCAGATCTTTGGCCGTTGGCGCATAACGCTCCATAAAGCGTTCGCCTTCGGAATTGGTCAGATAACCACCTTCACCACGGCAACCTTCCGTCAGCAGGCAGCCTGCCGGGTAGATACCAGTGGGGTGGAACTGCACAAATTCCATATCCTGCGTTGGAATACCCGCACGCATGGCCATACCGTTACCATCACCCGTACAGGTATGGGCAGAGGTGCAGGACTGGTACGCACGACCATAACCGCCAGTGGCCAGCACAACCATCTTGGCGTTAAAGCGATGGATTGTGCCATCATCCTGGCACCAAGCCATTACGCCGCGGCATTCACCTTCCTCATCCATGATAAGGTCGATGGCAAAATATTCGACAAAAAATTCAACATTGTGCTTCAGGCACTGCTGATACAGCGTATGCAAAATGGCGTGGCCGGTACGGTCGGCAGCAGCACAAGCACGTGGCACAGGGGCCTTGCCGTAATCGCTCATATGCCCGCCGAAGGGGCGCTGATAAATCTTGCCATCTTCCGTGCGGGAGAACGGCACACCAAAGTGCTCCAGCTCGCGCACAGCAGGTACGGCCTCACGGCACATAAACTCAATTGCGTCCTGATCGCCCAGCCAGTCAGACCCCTTTACGGTGTCATACATATGCCAGCGCCAGTTATCTTCGGCCATATTACCCAGAGAAGCCCCGATGCCCCCCTGAGCAGCCACAGTATGGCTACGTGTTGGAAAAACCTTGGTAACACAGGCAGTGCTTAGCCCTGCTGCGCCCATTCCCAACGTTGCACGCAGGCCCGAACCACCTGCTCCCACAACCACAACATCATAAGCGTGATCAACAATTCGGTAAGCTCCCCGTGACGGAGAGGTATTGGCGTTCATCGTGACGGCGCTCCCATTGCGTTCGGCCTGTCAGTCTTTTCAGGTTCGTGCCACAGCGCTTCAGGCTTTGGGGCGCTGGCGGCACAGGCTCTTGATTCTATAAGGCGGTGGCCCGGCTTATTTGGCGCTACTGCCGCGCACAAACAGCTTGATAACGGCAATTACGCCCAGCAGCCCCAACAGGGAGGTGCCAATCTTAACAAGCAGGCGGGTCGGCAGATGTGCCTTGCCATGCACGTAATCATCCACAATCACCTGAAGCCCAAGCTGGGCATGGTAAAAGGTGGTGATGATCAGGGCGATCAGCATGGTGGCATTTACGGGCTTACCGCCCCATTTCACCACTTCTGCATGATCTGCGCCGCCCAGGCGGAACATTTGCACCACAAACCACGTTGAAAGCGGAAGCAGGGAAGCCGCCGTTACACGCTCGGCCCACCAGTGGCCCACACCGGAATGCCCGGCCCCAAGCCCGCGTGCCCGCCCAAGCTGGGAGCGCATGACTTCAATATGAGGAGCAGAAGCATTCATGTCAGGATACCTTTCCTGCTTTGGCGCGGCTGCGTTTGCGACAAATGGAAACAGCCAAAAGGCCAGCCGCCAAAACAGTGCTGACACCAGCGGTAACACCCACGGCTACCGGGCCATCCTTGTTAACTTCCTTTTTGTCGTACCGGTAACCGCTATCCCAGATCAGATGGCGGATACCACCAACCGTGTGGTAAATAACAGATGCCAGCCAGCCAACTAGCACAAGCTGCCCAAGCGGGTTGCCCGTAACCTTGCGCGCTGTGGCAAAGGCTTTTGGCCCTTTGGCCGCGGCCCCAAGCCAGAACACACCCAGTGTTGCACCTGCTGTTGCGATAACGCCCGTAATACGGTTCATAATGGAAAGAACCATGGAAAGGCGATAACGGTAGACCTGTAAATGCGGCGACATGGGCCGCTGAATAAGTCTGCCGTCACTTCGGCTCCCTACATAGAGGGCCTTACGGATATCCTGCATTGTCTGCCTCGTACCCCGTCTCTATCCCGTAGCGCCGGCTGGATCCGGCGTTTGCATCGTTTTTGTCCTACGCCCCACCCCTCTGGCCGGTCAATTGAACAGACCAACACGAGGCCGAGAGGGGCGGGATTCTCACTCAACCGTGTCTGGGCAGGAGATCGAGAGCAATCATGGTTTCGGCAATCTGCACCGCGTTCAAAGCCGCACCTTTCCGCAGATTATCGGACACGCACCAGAACGCGAGGCCATTGGGAACTGTCGGATCGACACGAAGGCGTGAAACGTAGGTTGCGTCTTCCCCCACCGAGTCAATCGGAGTCACGTAGCCACCATCTTCGCGCTTATCCAGCACCACAACGCCTTCTGCTTCACGCAGGGCTTCATAGGCGCGCTTGATATCAACGGGCTCTTCAAACTCAGCCACAACAGCTTCAGAATGGCCAATAAACACAGGCACACGCACACAGGTGGCAATAACTTCTACATCCGGGTCGAGAATTTTCTTGGTCTCGACTCGCATCTTCCATTCTTCCTT
Organism: Acetobacter sp. AAB5; assembly: GCF_050106715.1. Classification (NCBI taxonomy): domain Bacteria; kingdom Pseudomonadati; phylum Pseudomonadota; class Alphaproteobacteria; order Acetobacterales; family Acetobacteraceae; genus Acetobacter; species Acetobacter sp. AAB5. The sequence continues at coordinate 146,576 of NZ_JBNIEW010000004.1, read as the reverse complement.
GGTCGCACCGTCATCCATGAAACGGTCGATCTGCGGAATGCAGTTGAAGGCGATCTGCTTCTGAAACTGTTCAATCTTGGGCGGATCATTCACAAAGGTGCCACGCGTCTGAGCAAACAGCTCATCCATGCCATCCTTACCTGCGCCAGAAACCGCCTGATAGGTGGACACCACAACCCGCTTGAGGGTGAACAGATCATGCAGGGGCTTAAGTGCCACCACCATCTGAATGGTAGAGCAGTTGGGGTTGGCAATAATGTTGCGCTTGATCTGCTTAAGGGCGTTTGGGTTTACTTCTGGCACCACCAACGGCACATCCGGATCCATACGGAAGTGAGAGGTGTTGTCGATCACCACACATCCGGCTTTGGCGGCAATGGGTGCATATTTTGCAGACACAGACCCACCGGGAGAAAACAGGCCAACATCCCAACCGGTGAAATCAAATGTTTCAAGGTTCTGCACTTTCAGAACCCGATCTCCAAACGAAACTTCCCGCCCGGTAGAACGGGGTGAGGCCAGAGCCACAATTTCATCTACCGGAAATTCCCGCTCGGCCAGTGTTTTGAGGATTTCACGCCCCACGGCTCCAGTCGCGCCTACAACAGCAACCCGATATCCCATAATCCACCTGCTTTTGATCTTGTATATATGTCGGCCATATATATGGCCTGATGGCGGCAGACCCTAGACCATTACGCAACCAAATGGAATTGCCCGCCATGGGCATCTGCCCCGGTGATTGCACGCCCCGCAGCTTTTTTCTGCCCCAAAAACCTTGATACCCACCCGAAACAGAAACCCGCTGCCGTGGTTAACCGTTTAAACGCACGACATACGGAACACGGGATGTGCCAGCGTTAAACAAAAATACAACAAATTACTTGAACACCATGACCACGTTTTTGATACACATCATTGCAGCACCCCTACGCGCCGTAGTGTCATGATTTTCGTGCCTCAGGCAGGATGCAAAACCTGTTCTGACCTTTGCCCAACTTTTACAACAGAGTTTGGAACAGACCGTGACACTTAAAATTGCAATTCTGAAGGAAACGGCAGCCGATGAAAGACGGGTTGCCATGATTCCCTCAGTCGCCCAGCGCATTGCCAAACTTGGAGCCTCACTGGTTCTGGAACAAGGCGGAGGGGCCGCAGCAACCTATACGGATGCAGCATACACACAGGCTGGCGTTGCCACAGAAGCAGATCAGCAAAAACTTCTGGGAGATGCAGATATTGTGCTGGCTGTGCAGCCGCCCTGCGTGGAGGCAGTAAAAAAAATGAAACCCGGCAGTTTGCTGGTGTCTTTCATTTACGCCAAAACCCAGCCTGATCTGGTAAAGGCTTTGCGCGATAGCAAGATTACCACATTTGCCATGGAGCTTATTCCACGCATCAGCCGGGCACAGGCTATGGATGCTCTTTCCAGCCAAGCCGCGTTAGCCGGATATTATGCTCCGTTACTGGGCTGCGTGCATATGCAAAAAATCCTACCCATGATGACAACAGCCGTTGGCTCGCTCCGGGCGGCACGCGTGTTGGTTATGGGGTTGGGTGTGGCCGGGTTACAGGCATTGGCAACAGCACACCGACTTGGCGCAGTTTGCGAAGGCTATGACGTGCGCCCCGAAACAAAAGAAGAAGCAGAATCTGTGGGCGCACGCTTTGTCGATACCGGCGTGGATGCCCGCGGCGCTGGTGGGTATGCACGTGAACTAACACCCGAAGAAAAAACAAAAGTGCGTGCTGCACTCAGCCAACATATCGCACAGGCAGATTTAATTATCACCACAGCGGCTGTTCCCGGAAAACACGCTCCACGCCTGATTGAGGCAGACCAGTTGGCCGCCATGAAGGAGGGATCTGTTGTGGTGGATATGGGTGCCCCCAATGGCGGCAATTGTGAAGGCACAAAAGCAGGAGAAATTATAAAAATTGGGCCCGTTACATTGGTGGGGCCAACAAACCTGCCATCCTGCCTGGCAGCACAGGCAAGTGAGCTTTATGCCAAGAATATCTACAACCTTTTAGAACAGGTTGTGCATGATGGTGTGCTGAAACCTGATTTTACGGATGATGTCATTAAAGGCACCACTCTTACGCATGATGGTGCAATAACTAATGATGCCATCAAACAGTTTATCGAAAGTGTGCCCGTGGAGAAAGCATCATGATTACCGCAACATCCATGACCTTTATTATCGCTTTATACATTTTCATGCTGGCCGCCTTTACCGGCTATGTGGTGATCAGCCGTGTACCATCCATCCTGCATACGCCCCTAATGTCCGGTTCTAACTTCATCCACGGCATTGTGGTTGTGGGTGCGTTGGATGCACTGTTTAACGCAACCAGCATTTCCGGACAGATTATTGGTTTTATTGGGGTTTTTCTAGGCGCAGGCAACGTGATGGGCGGCTATGTGGTAACAGACCGTATGCTTGCCATGTTCCGGCCCAGCCAAAAAACAGCTCCACCCAAAAAGGAACAGCAATAAATGTTTATTGAATACATTGTGGGCCTAAGTGGCCTTATTGCTGCCGGCCTGTTTATTTACGGGCTGAAAGCCATGTCATCCCCCGTTACGGCTGTATCTGGCATTGTTACAGCCGGTTACGGTATGATCTTTGTTATTGCTGCAACTTTTTTAAACCTCTTCAACGTAACAGAAGCCGCAAAACCGCATCTTCTGGTAAATGTGGTATTGGCTGTTCTGGCTCTGGTTTTGGGTTGCGCATGGGCTGGCTGGCGTGGCCGTACCGTGCAAATGACAGCTATGCCGCAGATGGTTGCCATTTTTAATGGTATGGGCGGCGGTTCTGCTGCCTGTTTGGCAGGCGTAGAACTTTTAAGCGATGACCCAACGTCTCCCTTGCACCTCAGCATTACCGTTTTGGGTGCGCTTATCGGGTGCATTTCGCTTACCGGCTCCATTATAGCATGGGCCAAGCTGGACGGGCGAATGAAAAAGCCTGTGCGCTTTACTGGACAGCGTATTTTCAATGCTGGGGTGTTTCTTATTGCCTTGGTATTAGGTGCGCTCACAGTCATGCAGTATAGCACCCCAATGGGGGAACTGCCGCGGGATCTGTTCTTCCTGATGGCTCTGCTGTTTGGCGTGTGCATGACACTGCCAATTGGTGGTGCCGATATGCCGGTTGTTATTTCGCTCTACAACGCCTTCACAGGGCTGGCCGTTGGGCTTGAAGGGTATGTGATGAACAACCCTGCCCTAATGATTGCAGGCATGGTTGTTGGGTCTGCTGGCACGTTGCTGACCGTGTTGATGGCAAAAGCCATGAACCGTTCGCTCACCAACGTATTGTTCAGCAACTTTGGTGATAGCTCAAGTAGCGCCAAAGGACCGCAGGGTGAAATGCAATCTGTTGATCCTGCAGATGCTGCCACCACCATGCGTTATGCCTCCAGTGTCATCATTATTCCCGGTTACGGGCTGGCTGTTGCACAGGCACAACAGAAACTTTACGAATTTGTCAAAATTCTTGTTGTCGATGGTGTGGATGTTAAGTTTGCCATCCACCCTGTGGCTGGCCGTATGCCTGGGCATATGAACGTTCTTTTGGCCGAAGCCGGGGTGCCGTATGACATGATTTATGACATGGATGACATAAATGATAGTTTCGCCACAACGGATGTTGCGCTGGTTATTGGTGCCAACGATGTGGTGAACCCGGAAGCCCTAACAGATAAATCCTCCCCCATTTATGGCATGCCTATTTTGAACGCTTACAAAGCACATCAGGTATTTGTCATTAAACGTGGCACGGGCGTTGGATATTCCGGCGTGCAGAACCCGCTTTTCTTCCAGAAGAACTGCACAATGGTATTTGGAGATGCACAGGCTGTGCTTTCCAAAATGGTTGAAGCTGTCAAAAGTCTTGGCGGCTCCTAAACATGACAAGGGCGAGGCTTACCCCTCGCCCTTTTTTATTTCTCATGTCTGTTTGTAAAATATAAGGAAGCATATCATGTCCGGAAAAATGAAAGCCGCTGTGGTTCATGAATTTGGCAAACCACTAACCATTGAAGAGCTGGACATCCCCACCATTAAACCCACACAGATTTTGGTTAAGATGATAGCCTGCGGCGTGTGCCATACAGATTTGCATGCCGCCAGCGGAGACTGGCCCAAAAAACCACATCTGCCGTTTATTCCCGGTCATGAAGGCGTGGGAACTGTGGTGCAAGTTGGCAGCGAAGTAGACTGGGTGAAGGAAGGCGATGTTGTAGGCGTGCCTTGGCTCTATTCTGCCTGCGGCCATTGCGAGCACTGTTTGGCAGGATGGGAAACCCTTTGCCCGAAGCAGGAAGAAACGGGCTATTCCGTAAACGGTTGCTTTGCCGAATACGTGGTGGCTGATCCTAACTATATTGCCCATCTGCCCAAAGGCGTGGACCCCGTAAAAATTGCCCCCGTACTGTGCGCTGGCCTGACCGTTTATAAAGGCCTGAAGATGACAGATACGCGAGCAGGGAACTGGGTGGCCATTTCTGGCGTTGGGGGATTAGGCCAAATGGCCGTGCAGTACGCCGTAGCAATGGGGCTAAATGTTGTGGCGGTAGACATTGATGATGAAAAACTGGCAACCGCCAAAAAGCTTGGCGCCATGTACACTGTTAACGCCAGAAAGACAGACCCAGCAACATTTATGCAGGAAAAGGTTGGTGGCGTGCACGGGGGATTGATTACCGCTGTTTCCACCAAAGCGTTTTCTCAGGCTATGGGATATGTGCGGGCAGGGGGCACATTGGTGCTAAATGGCCTGCCACCGGGTGATTTCCCAATTTCTATCTTTGACATGGTCATGAATGCCATTACCATTCGCGGTTCCATAGTAGGCACACGGCTGGACATGATTGAAGCTCTTTCCTTCTTTGCAGAAGGGAAGGTAACATCTGTCACCACAACGGATCGGATTGACAACATCAACGCAATTTTTGATGCGCTCAAGAACGGTCGGGTGGAAGGCCGCGTGGTTCTGGACTTCCGCAACTGAGCAACTCCTAACCTCAGAAACAAAAGAAGGGTTATTCTGATGGCTTATGCAACAATCAATCCCTTCACCGAAGAGCAGGTGAAGACGTTCCCCACCACCACGGATGCGGAAATTGAAACAGCAATTGCCAAGGGTGATGCAGCTTTCCAGAAATGGAAAAACTTCTCCCATGCTGATCGTGCACGCATTCTGCAAAAAGCAGCCGATCTGCTGCGCGAAAATCTGGATGAGTATTCCAAACTGCTGACCCTTGAAATGGGCAAGCGCTTTGCCGAAGCTCAGGCAGAAACGGAATTGTCCGCCGCTATTTTCGAATACTATGCCAAGAATGCTGAAAAGCTGCTGGAACCACAGGATCTGCCCGTAGCAGACCCGCAGGAAGGCCGCGCCAAACTTGTGTACGAACCGCAGGGGATTATCGTTGCGATTGAACCGTGGAACTTCCCGTTCTATCAGGTTGCCCGCATTATCTCCCCTCAGCTTTCTGCTGGTAACACGGTTATCCTAAAGCACGCTTCCAATGTGCCGCAGTGTGCTGCCGCCATGGAAAAACTGATGCTGGATGCCGGGCTGCCAGAAGGTGGCTTTATCAACCTGTATCCGTCCCATTCCCAGCTTGCCACGGTTATTCAGGACCCGCGCGTGCGTGGTGTTGCCCTAACTGGCTCTGAAGGCGCAGGCGCCAAAATTGCTGCTACAGCCGGTGGCGCACTTAAAAAGTGCATCATGGAACTGGGTGGCTCCGATGCGCTGATCGTGCTGAACGATGCAGACATTGAAAAAGCTGCCAAATGGGCTGTTTTTGGCCGCCACTGGAATGGTGGGCAGGTGTGCGTTAACGCCAAGCGCATGATTGTGGAAGACGGCGTTTACGACAAGTTTGTAGAGCTGTACCGCAAAGGCGTAAGCGCCCTGCGTATGGGTGATCCGATGGACCCCAACACCACCATGCCGCCGCTTTCTTCCCGCGGTGCTGTAGAAGATCTGAAAAAGCAGGTTTCTGAAGCCGTAGCACACGGTGCAAAGGCAGAAGAAGTTCCGCTGGAAATGCCCAACAAAGGCTGTTTCTTCCGCCCTGTTATTCTAACAGATCTGGATGAAAGCAACCCGGCACGCCGTTGGGAATTCTTTGGCCCGGTTACCATGCTGTTCCGCGCGAAAGACGCAGATCATGCTGTGGAAATCGCCAACGATTCTCCATACGGTCTGGGTGGTTCCATCTTCTCTCAGAACGAAGAAAAAGCTGCTGAACTCGCACGCAAAATGGACACCGGTATGGTGTACATCAATCACCCAACCATGGTGAAAGCTGATCTGCCGTTTGGTGGCGTGAAACGTTCTGGCTTTGGTCGTGAACTGATTGACCTTGGCCTGAAAGAATTCGTCAACACCAAGCTGATCGACATCGTGGACATTGACGCACCCTTCTAATAGGCGCGGCTTCATCCAACAAAAAAGGCGGAGGGAAAATTCCCTCCGCCTTTTTTAATGCTGTGTAATGCTAAAAATTTAATTACTGCGGCGCAACCTGAGCAAAAGCCCAATCCAGCCAAGGCAATAATGCGCGCACATCTGCGGCTTCTACCGTAGCACCACCCCAGATGCGCAAGCCCACAGGGGCATCACGGTAACTGGCCAAATCAAACCCAATGCCTTCTTCTGCCAGAACGGCCAGCATTTTCTTGACTGTTTTAGTCTGTTCATCGCGCTCAAGGGCCAAAAACCACGGAGCCATAATACGCAAGCAGATTGCTGTGGAGGAACGTTCTTCAGGCTTCTGGGCCAGAAACTCTACCCAATCTGTTTTTTCCACCCACATGGTCACTTCAGCCAGATTGGCTTGGCTGCGTGCTTTCAGCCCTTCCAGGCCACCAGCACCTTCTGCCCATTTCAGGCTATCCAGCGCATCTTCCACGCACAGCATGGAAGGCGTGTTGATGGTATCCCCCCGAAAGATGCCTTCAATCAGACCATTTTTATTGGTCATGCGGAAAACTTTGGGCAGTGGACGCGGAGCCTGAAAACTTTCCAACCGCTGCACAGCTTTGGGGGAAAGGGCGATCATGCCATGTGCGGCTTCACCCCCCAAAGCTTTCTGCCAAGACCATGTAACCACATCCAAGCGGTCCCACGGCAGATCCATTGCAAACGCAGCAGATGTAGCATCACAGATCACCAACCCATCATGCTGTGCCGGAATGGCATCTGCTGAGGGAATGCGCACACCAGAGGTGGTGCCATTCCATGCCAGCACTACATCGTGGTTCCAATCAACCTGCGTCATATCTGGCAGGCTGCCGTATTCGGCTTTTAAAACCCGTGTGTTTTCAAGCTTAAGCTGGGTGACAATATCCTGCGCCCATAGTGCAGAAAAACTTTCAAACGCCAGCACATCTACTGGGCGTTCCCCCAGCATGGACCACAAGGCCATTTCCACAGCGCCAGTATCAGAAGCAGGCACGATGCCTACGCGCCACCCTTCAGGCACCCCCAAAATGGCGCTGGAGCGATCAATAACTTCTTTCAGCCGTGCACGCCCTTCCGCAGAGCGATGCGAACGCCCAACCAACGCATTTGCCAGCGCCGATACATTCCAACCCGGCCGCTTTGCGCAAGGGCCAGAAGAAAAGCATGGATTAAGGGGACGGCTGGCCGGACGAGGAAGAACGGATAAGGAAGCGGCTGTCATAACCTTGGCCAGAATAGGGGGAGAAGAAATCTGGTGCGAGAGAGGGGACTCGAACCCCTAAGCCCTTTCGGGCGGTCGATTTTGAGTCGACTACGTCTACCAATTCCGTCACTCTCGCAGCGTGGCCCTTTTCCTACCAGCAAATTGCCGCTGGGAAAAGAGCATGCGTGCGTTATCGGCACACTCTTTTTGTACCATCAGAGGCAATATAGGTGCCTGTCTGGGTATCAAAGCATGCATTTTGCACGCAAGAATTGCCAGAAGAAAGGGGCTGCGGATAATTTTGCACACCCATTGCCATATTTTCTCGCGCAGCTGTTCCACACAATGGTGTGTTCAGCGGTGCGGAGGGATCATTCGTCAAATGGCTATCATTGGTAGCTGATGGCTCTGTTGTCAGACCCGGAGCAAAGCTTTGTGGTGGAATACGATGCCCCTGCTGAGGCGCACACCCTGCCAGCAGCCCTCCCGCCAGACACAGGCTGGCAACACCAACAGAAAAACGGATGGACATGCGCTTTATTCTTTCCTGACAGCGCGGGCCCCTCCGCCCGCGTGGTTTATATTGGCAGATCATAAACCTGATTGGCAGTACATCTCAACTCGGTGTGTTACAGCTCCAGCACACCTTGCTTGGGGCGGTGTGTGCCATCACCAATAACAGCCGGACGGGCGCCATCACCAAATGTTAGTTCTACACGCTCACCATCACGTAGTTGTTCAGCACTGGTCACTGGCCGCCCTTCTGCGGTAACAAGCGCGTACCCACGGGCCAATACTGCACGGGGGGAAATAGCTTCTAACTGCCCGGCAATACCAGCAAGAGCTGTGCGTCTTTCCCGCACCAATGCTTGCAATGGGGCAGGGGATATCCGTAAGCGACCCAACCGGGCATCCTGCCTTTGGAATGTATGCGCCATGCTGGCCTGCAACATGTTTGCCAATACGGCCAAGCGTGTGCGCCGCCCTGCCAATAAGGTTTCAACCGCAGGCATATGGCGTTCAACCGCAACCAGATTCGCCTTACGCCGCTGCACCAAAGCGGGCAAGGCAACATCCAGCCGCCGCCCTCTGTCATCCAACTGCATACGCGCTGTCTGCAACAGGCTTGGCAGATCCGGCATGGCGGAAGATGCACGATCCAGCCTTAAGCGGGCCGTTTGCAGCAAACGGGAAAGCGCGCCCACTGCCCTTGCATTTCTGTGCTCAATATCCGCCAAAAGTTCCGTACGCACTGGCACAGCCATTTCTGCGGCGGCTGTGGGTGTTGGCGCACGCCTGTCTGATGCAAAATCAATCAGGGTTGTATCTGTTTCGTGCCCTACGGCAGAAATCAGCGGAATAGTGCATGCAGCAGCCGCACGTACCACAGCTTCATCATTAAAAGCCATCAGATCTTCTAATGATCCGCCACCGCGCGCCACAATCAACACATCTGGCCGTGGCACTGCGCCCAGCCCGTCAAGCTGCGAAAATCCATCAATAGCCGCAGCAATGCGGGCGGCTGCCCCTTCTCCCTGTACGGGCACGGGCCAGACAATCACAGGCCGGGGGAAGCGCCTTTGCAGGGTTGTGCAGATATCATGCAGCACAGCACCTTGAGGCGATGTTACCACCCCGATCACACGCGGCAAAAGCGGAATGGCTTTTTTGCGGGCTGTATCAAACAGCCCTTCTTCCGCCAGCCTTAAGCGCAAGCGTTCAATACGGGCCAGCAAAGCGCCTTCGCCCGCATATTCCATCCGCTCTACAACAAGCTGGTAACTGGAACGCTCACCATAAGCAGAAATCTTGCCGGTGGCGATAATCTCCACCCCGTTTTCTGGCGCCAGACCAAGGCGGGAAACCGAACCACGCCACACCACACCGGAAATCTTGCCCCGTTCATCCTTGAGCGAGAAATACACATGCCCAGAAGGGTAGCGTTTAAGTTCCGTAATCTCACCACGCACACGTACGCGGCTAAACGTGCCCTCCAGCGTGCGCCGGATAGCCCCCGAAATTTCTGAAACGGTAAATTCCGGCACATTGTTGCTGGCCGATGGAATGTCAAACTGTTCGGTCATGCGGCTAACCTATGCTACAGACGCTCGCCCTGAAAAGAGCAGAACATCAAGATGCAGGAGAAAACAATGCGGGTACTTCTGGTTGGATCTGGCGGCAGGGAGCATGCGCTGGCCGCAACACTTGCCCGTTCTCCGGAACTTTCAGCCCTGTTTATCGCACCCGGCAACCCCGGCACAGCAGAACTTGGTATAAATGTGCCCATTGGTGCGCAAGATGTTCCTGCACTTGTGCAGTTTGCTCTGGAACAAAAAGTCGATCTGGTTATTCCTGGCCCGGAAGCTCCGTTGGTGGCAGGTCTGGCAGATGCCTGTGCCCGCGCCAAGCTGGCATGCGCTGGCCCCACGCAGGCCGCCGCCCGGCTTGAGGGCAGCAAAAGCTTTACCAAGGAAATCTGCTACGCCGCCAATATTCCCACAGCACAGGCGGAGCGGTTTACGGACGTAAACGCTGCTTTGACATACGTGCGTGAAAAAGGCGCCCCCATTGTTATCAAGGCCGATGGTCTGGCCGCCGGAAAAGGCGTTGTGGTGGCCACCACATTGGCCGAAGCCGAAAGCGCTGTGCAGGACATGATGGCCGGTGGCTCACTTGGGGATGCAGGCCGCTGCGTGGTGATTGAAGATTGCCTGGTTGGTGAGGAAGTCTCGCTTTTTGCGTTCTGTGCGGGAGAAACGGCCACGCTGATTGGCGCTGCCCAAGACCACAAACGCATTGGAGATGGAGATACGGGCCCCAATACCGGTGGAATGGGAGCGGTTTCTCCTCCAAAAGGCTTTGGTCGGGCAGAACAGGAAGCTGCGCTCGATGTGATGGTACGCCCTATGCTGAAGGAAATGGTGCGCCGTGGCACACCTTTCCGGGGTGTTATTTTTGCTGGGCTGATGCTGACAGAAAGTGGCCCTCAATTAATCGAATACAACGTTAGATTTGGTGATCCGGAAGCCGAAGCTCTGCTACCTCGGCTGACTTCTGATCTTCTTCCTGCCCTAAAGGCTCTTGCTGAAGATAAGCTGGATGCAGCCCCTGTCACGTTTTCCGATCAGGCATCTGTTTGTGTTGTGATGGCAGCCCGTGGCTACCCCGGCACGCCAGAAAAGGGTGCCGTGATTTCCGGTATCGAAGATGCCGACAAACTGCCTGATGTGCAGGTGTTCCAAGCTGGCACCAAGCTGAATGCGGCGGGAGAACTTGTTGTAGCCGGAGGGCGCGTGCTGGTTGTTTGCGCGTTGGGCAATACCGTGAAACAGGCGCAAGAACGTGCTTACGAAGGCGTTAAAGCCATTTCGTGGGATGGAGCGATATGGCGCACAGATATCGGTAACCGCGCCCTTTAAGCCGCTTCTAAAATAACAGCCCTTGGTTATGCAGAGTTACTTCTGTTTGGCTAAGGGCCTGCAGCTTGGCAGGATCGGCCCAAAACCAAGGCATCCGATCCATCTTCATAATATTTTTTACGTAACCCCAGCTTTTCAAAACCCTGTTTTTCGTACAGGGCTCTGGCGGATTGATTGTTTACAGATACTTCCAGAAACAGGTTTTGCGCCCCATTCTGCTGCCCAACCTGTATGCACCATGCCAGCAAACGTTGCGCCAAACCGCGCTTTCTATATTCCGGCAGAGTGCAGATGGTTAAAATCTCTGCTTCATACACCACGCTTCGCAACATTATAAAGCCCGCTGGTTGATCTTTCACCAGAACAAGACCTGCCTGCACACCCGGAGATGACAGCAAAGCCGTTATGGCTGCCTCATCCCACTGTGCGCCTGCACCAAAGCACTGGGTATGTATGTTGGCCAGCAAAGGTGCGTAAACAACGCCGGCTTCCTGCGCATGCACGGTCAAACTGGCTTGGCTCTTAATCCATCCGCCGGGAGTTTGGCTTCTGGCGGATCTACGTACAGTGGAACAGGATCTAGCAAAGGCAGCTTGCCCATTTGGCGCTTTAACGCTGCACGTGCAATTTGCTCTGGTGTTGGTGTGTGTAATGAAGAGTAAACGGCATGTGAAAAAGAAAGAGCCTCACAGGCATCACCCGCCACCAACCAGCTTCCTTCTGGCGGATGCCAATTGGCTATCATGACGGCACGAACTTGCTGAGCATCTTCTACAAACACTCGGCCACGACGCGCTGGCGTTATCACCAGCCACCCTTTTAATTCTGGATACCGCTGCAATTCTGCGTCCAGTGCAGGTGTCAGCGCTTCTGCTCTTGTTACGCCCACCAATGGGCAGCCTGCACCCAATGCAAACCCAGCGGCTACAGCACAAGATGCCCGCAGCCCTGTAAAAGATCCCGGCCCCACAACCACGGCCACAAGATCTGGCTGTATGCCGGTTTCAGCGCCCCATCCTGCCTGTTGTAAAACCTTATCGGCAAGAAGATTAATGCCTTCTGCCGCCTGCTTGCCAGCAACAACCTCGGCATGCAGCACCAAAAGCTTATCCCCTTCAACCTGAACACATGCAGCCATTCCGCAAGCCGACTCTCCTGCCGGGCTACCATCCAGAACCAGAATACGCTGCATCATCATGAAACCACGCAGCAGGCTTCTTCAAATGCCAAACGAGGCGCACGTGGTAGCTGGTTTTCAAAATCTCCATATCCCAGACACAGCAGAAAGTTTGCGCGCCAGCCTTGTTCGGCCAGAAAAGCATCTTCCACCAACGCTTGGTCAAACCCAGAAATAGGCAAAGCATCCACCCCAAGGGCACGGGCTGCCATAATCATATAAGCCCCTTGGAGCGTGCCGTTACGAAAAGCAGTTTCTTCTGCCAACCCAACGTCTGATGCAAACCATGAACGCAGGTTTTCCTGCGGGCACAAACGCGGCAACTGTTCAAAAAACAATGGGTCATGCGCGACAATGGCAATAACAGGCGCCCCCATAACCCGATTAACGTTGCCCGCAGACAAAGCCGGGCGCAGTTTCTCACGCCCATCTGAACCGGTAATAAAAACAAACCGGGCAGGGCTACAATTGCCGGATGTTGGGCCAAATTTTGTGAGATCATAAAGCTGGCGCAGCACATCTTCTTCAACTGTGCGGGTTGTCCAGCGGAGGGGCGTACGCGCCTTTCTGAAAAGGAGATCCAGCCCGTTTTCATCCAGCATATGTATCTTGCCCTGTCTTGTATCTATCATTGAAAGGGCAGGCATAAAAAACACCTGCCTGCTTTCTATGCCACGCTTTGAAGCGCGACAAAAGCAGACAGGTGCAGTGCTTAATCTACTTGTTCAACAGAAACCACTTCTGGCACGTAATGGCGTAGCATGTTTTCTACACCATGCTTGAGCGTTGCGCGGGAAGATGGGCACCCCGAACAAGCCCCCTGCATAGTCAGCCGCACAATGCCATTACGATAACCACGGAAAACAATATCTCCGCCATCACCTGCCACGGCTGGGCGTACGCGTGTGTCTAGCAGTTCCTTAATTTGGGTTACAATTTCTTCGTCTTCCGGCGCGGTGGCATCTTCTGTAACCGCCACGCCTTCTGCCACCACAGGATGCCCTGCCACAAAATGATCCATCAGAGTGGACAGAATTTGCGGGCGCAGTTCTTCCCAATCTTCGGAATCTGCTTTTGTTACAGACACAAAGTCGTTCCCCAAAAACACACGGGAAACACCCGGAAGGGCAAACAAAGCTTCAGCCAAAGGAGAACGACCGGCTACGGCATCAGCATCAATAAAATCAATAGTGCCAGCATCGCCCATAACAGCCTGCCCCGGCAGAAATTTGAGCGTAGCAGGATTGGGTGTGCCTTCGGTTTCTATGAACATGACCAGTTGAGCCTGAGTAATGAGGAAAGAGAACTTGTTACCTTTCAGTTGGCATTAGAATGCGTACGAAACAAGTCCTGTATTCAAAGAAAAACGGCTCTTTTGAGGTTATTTTTCTTTGAATAATCAACTTTCCTTAATTTTACATGACAGAATGTTTCCTTTGCCGTTTGGCAAATCTGCCATGCAGTTATGAAGTGGGAAGCCCCGGCATTCCAGCATTAAGGAAGAACTTAGCTACGCAATGATTGCTCTTGCAGCAATTTTCCCCTCAAAGCTGGATCATGCGCGTAAATATAGAGCCCCTTTACCGCTCTTGTCATAAGCACATTGATAGCGTTGAGCATGATTTGCTCTTTAACCTGTTCTGGTTGAGCCAAGCCATCTTTACCCGCAAAAGCTGCACCATCTTCATAACGGGCCGGGTCTAGGCGCAAGCAATCTGCTTGTGCATCATACGTAACGGAAGGGCCCAGAATAAGGCCCACATAGTTCAGATCAAACCCCTGCACTGTATAAACAGATCCAACCTCATTGATGGTGTCTGGCCGTTCTGCCCAAGGCAATTTTTCATCTGGTTTTGAGAGATCCCACCGTAAATGAAAACGCCCTTCATCAATAAAGTGCTCTTTTCCATCCAACCTGTAGGGATAATCATAAGTTGCAACAATGCGTGACAATCCGCACTGGTTGTTTTTCTGTTTGATCAACTCGTACATTTCTTGAGCATCTTCAAAACATCTGAAATCAAAATTCTGCTTTTTTGGGAAAGATGTCACTTTTTTTAAACAGAAATTTTTTATCCACTCCAGAACATCCGCGTTTGCATGCATTCGAAATTGATCTGTCAGATAGAATGCCCTTACAGGAAAACCTTCTAGTATTTTTGAAAGCGTATTTTTATTCCAATAACTTTTAAACTTTAAAACCTGTTTTTCATCAAAAACAAGGATAACAATACGAGCAAGTTTTATAATCTCTTCCAGATGATTGTTTTGGTTAAATCTATTGTATTTATCAGAACGTGTTAAAAGAAGATGAGCTTCATCAATCAGAACAACATCTGCCCTTTTTCCCAATTTATTCATTTTATTTATAAATGTTGTTGGGCGTTCAAAATCCTTTTTCCTGATATATGGAAAATCTTCTGAAATATTCGTATATAGTTTCATCATTTCAGGATGATTCACAATAAGATAATTTTCTTTCCCTGCAAAACAATCGCCCAGATGATCGTTCCTGGACATGCGCTGCAAATCATTAAAAATAGAATTTATAACAAGACTTTTTCCAGTTCCTGCATCACCTTCGATAACAAAAATAGCGTGTTCATCTTTTTGATGATTTTTGCAAAACTCAAGAATATCTTTCTTCAGCAACTCCTGCGCCGGAGATAATTTTTGAAATGAAGAAAGTTTCTTTTTTGCATTATTATTTTCAATATTTTCATTCTGAAAATCAGACATACCGCTTTCCTATATCCCAATAAAAAAAGCCTTTCTTTTTTCAAGAAAGGCTTTTTTCAAAAACATTTTTTAGGTTCTACTTTTACCGCAAGATACCTGTATGACCGATGCAATACCGGCCAGGCTGCGGCCATACGGTAAGACCGTGAGGTTCCGCACCAACCGGGATTTTGATCATAGAACCATCATCGGTGTTGATTCTGTAAACAACATCATCAAACCGACCGGAAAGCCATAGGCTTTTGCCATCTGCGCTTACATTCCCCATATCGGGGCTACCACCACCAGGAATGGGCCAATCAGCCACAATCTTGTTGGTTGCAAAATCAATTACAGAAACACCACCAGCCTTGCTATGCGGCTTACCATGAATTTTATGAGAACCACGGTTGGCAACATACATTTTTGTGCCATCGCGGCTAGGATACAAACCGTGCGTACCCACGCCCGTATGGATAAAGCCTGTTTCCTTAAACGTATCCCCATCAACAAGAAAAACGCCGTCTGCCATCATATCAGCAACGTAAAAGGTTTTTCCGTTTGGGGAGATCAGAATATCTTGCGGCATGCCACCACTTGAAAGCGCCAGATAACCCAGAACTTTCTTATTTACGGTGTCAACTTTTACAAGATGGCCCCCAAATTCACATGTGAAAATGGCATAACGTCCATCAATCGAGAAATCAGCATGGTTCACGCCCTTACATTGCGGAACTTCAACAGATTCCTGCAAAGCCATTGTATGCGGGTCTCTAAAATCTAGCCGCTTACGCGCCTCTGCTACAACAATGGCTGATTTGCCATCTGGCGTAAAATACATGTTGTAAGGATCATCCACCTGCACAGCTGGCCCAGGCTTGGCTGTGCGCGGATCTATTGGCGTCAGGCTACCATTTGTTGTGCCTTCTGCATTATTGGTTACCCATAATGTGCGCAGATCCCACGAAGGCACAACGTGTTGTGGGCTTTTACCAACAGGAAAACGATCTACTACTTTTGAAGTTGCAGGATCAATAACAGAAACATCATTTGAACGCAGATTTGGCACATAAATACGAGCCGGATCTTGTGCCACTTCCGGTGCAATATTATCGGCTCGCGTTTCACTATAAAGGTTATTCGGATCAATAACGGGGGGCATACCCGGAATTGTTTCAATCTTTGTAGCTAAAGTTGCTGCATTTTCCGGAACAGGGGTAGAAACGGGTGCGGTTACAGGCGCAGGAGCTTCTGCTACCGGTGGCTGAGCCGGTGGAGCCACCTGCGTCGTATCCTGCGCAAATGCTGCTGTTCCAGCGCTCATTACCGCAGCTAAGGTCGTTGCCGCTATCAAATAGGCTTTGGAAGCCATTACACTATACCTCATTATCTCTGGCACCATGATTTATCTATTATATCAGGTTGGATTTATCATGGCGCCTTAATAAGGTCTATTCTAATCTTTTTTAAGTAGAGAACCTACGTTCTACTCTATAAAACAACTTCCACTTATTTATTCCGCGCATCGTTAATAGCAGAAACTGCCGCAGTTATCTGCATATTGATACCTATCTGCCCCAAACTGGCCGATGCTTTGCGCGGATCCCCCCCATAAATACCCTGTACGCTGGATGGCGTGCCAGATTTTTGTAATGCATCCAACCTTACCATTGTTGGATCAATCGCCAGCATAAGTGATGTATCACTTATATCTGCGTGCATACCAACATCTTTTGCATATCCATGCTGGCTAAGCCACTGAGCATACTGATGCGGTATAACGCTATAATATTGCTTTACGTAAAGAGCCTCAGCTTGGGTGCCCGACCACTCCTTATTAAGTTGCGTAGCCACTTTATCCAAAGATTTCTGATAACCGCCATGATCGCCAATAAAAACAATCAGACGGAATCCTTGTACCTGAAAACTTTTTGCCGCAGACGCTATCAATTTCTCAAAAACATCTGCAGGTATTGTGATGGTTCCCGGAAACTTCATGTGAGAAGTGCGGGGAGAAATCCCACCTTCTGGAACATATGAAACAACTGGCGCTACAAGGGTTTTTCCGGATTTTTCAGCTATCTTTTGCGCTATTTCCATAACACGTGTGTTATGCTTGCCAACAGCTATGTAGGGCCCGCTCTGTTCTGTTCCACCAACGGGAATAATAATAGTTGTAACCCCGCACGCAATATCAGACTGAATTTCCGTCCATGTCTGTTTTTCAAACAGCACAGAAGAGGGCAGGGCAGAGCACGCTGTTTCTGCCACGGCATTGCGCGTTTCTGCTCCATTTGCAAATAGAGCAGAAAACCCGATAATAGCTAAAGAAAAAAAAGATTTTTTCATTATTTCTTCACTAACAGTGGGGCAAGAAACCGGCCTGTGTAACTTTCCGGGCATGCTGCAATATCTTCTGGTGTACCTTCGGCAACAATTTGTCCACCACCATCACCACCTTCTGGGCCAACATCTATAATCCAGTCTGCCGTTTTTATAACTTCTAGGTTATGCTCGATCACAACAACTGTGTTTCCCTGATCAACAAGAGCATGCAAAACCTCTAGAAGTTTTCTTACATCTTCCGTATGTAACCCTGTTGTTGGTTCATCCAGAATATACAGAGTGCGCCCCGTTGCCCTACGTGCCAGTTCCTTGGAAAGCTTAACACGCTGCGCTTCACCCCCAGAAAGGGTCGTGGCCTGCTGCCCTAATGCGACATATCCTAACCCAACCTTTTGCAAAATGGCCAGCCTATCCCGAATACGAGACTGAGCCGAAAAATAAGGGAGGGCTTCATCCACACTCATGGCCAGCACATCAGCAATGGATTTGCCACGGAACTTGATATCAAGTGTTTCACGGTTATAGCGCTGCCCTTTGCAGGCATCACACGTTACAAACACATCTGGCAGAAAGTGCATTTCAATTTTAATAACACCATCACCTTGGCATGCTTCACAACGCCCGCCTTTTACATTGAAGGAAAAGCGGCCGGGTTTGTAACCCCTTGCTTTACTTTCAGGAAGTTCCGCAAACCAATCTCTTATGGGTGTAAAAAGATCTGTATAGGTTGCCGGGTTGGAACGTGGTGTGCGCCCAATAGGGGATTGGTCAATATCAATAATCTTGTCTAGCAGCTCCATCCCCTTAATGCGCTTATAAGGTTCTGGAGATGTGCCTGCCCCCATCAACTGGCGAGAAAGTGCTTTATAGAGTGTATCAATAACCAGTGTAGATTTCCCGCTACCCGATACGCCAGTTACACAGGTGAACGTGCCAAGCGGAAAACGAGCTGTTACATTTTTCAGATTATGGCCAGTAGCGCCTTCAACTGTTAGAATTTTCTTTTTATTTATTTTCCGACGTTCAGCAGGAACATCAATTTTCTTGCGACCAGAAAGATAGGCACCTGTCAAACTATCGGGAGATTTGGCAACCTGTGCTGGTGTACCTTGGGCAACAATCGTGCCGCCATTCACGCCCGCGCCCGGCCCCATATCTACAAGCCAGTCTGCGCTTCTAATGGCATCTTCATCATGTTCAACAACAATCAGAGTATTTCCAAGGTTTTTCAAACGCTGCAATGTGCCAAGCAGACGTTCATTGTCACGCTGATGGAGGCCAATAGAGGGTTCATCCAGAACGTACAAAACGCCTGTCAGCCCGGAACCAATCTGACTGGCAAGGCGAATACGCTGGCTTTCTCCCCCAGAAAGTGTTGCTGAACTTCTTGAAAGGGTAAGATATTCCAATCCCACATCATCAAGGAACTTCAAACGTTCTAAAATCTCACGCAAGATACGGCGGGCAATTTCGGCCCTTTGTGGCGTAAGGGTTGGCAGAACTGTATCAAACCAATCCAGAGCTTGCCCTATAGGTAACTCACAGGCCTGTGCAATATTCTTATTAGCTACACGCACAGAAAGAGCCTCTGGCCGCAATCGCGCACCTTCACACACATGACATGCTTTTTCAGATTGATATCTGGAAAGCTCTTCTCTTACCCACATGCTTTCTGTAGTGCGCAGGCGTTTTTCTAGGCTTTTAATAACACCTTCAAATGGTTTGGAAACAACATAGCTTTTCCTGCCATCTTTATAGGTGAAATCTACATTTTCAGGAGTGCCATAAAGAATACCGTCTCGCACATTTTCTGGAAGATCCTTCCATGGTGTATCCATATTTACAGAAAAATGCTGTGCCAAACTTTCAAGCGTCTGTTCCAATAATGGAGATTTCGCATCTTTCCATGGTGCTATAGCACCTTTTGCAAGACTAAGGCTTTCATCCGGTACAATAAGATGCGGGTTGAAGTAGGTTTCCACACCAATGCCATCACAAGCCGGACACGCCCCTTGTGGCGCATTGAAAGAAAATAGCCGGGGCTCAATTTCTTCCAGTGTAAACCCACTTACTGGGCAGGAAAAATGTGATGAGAAAACAAGCTTTTCTGTTTCCTTGCTTTCATCTTTTGAAACTTCTTCAGCATATACAATGCCATCAGAAAGGCCCAAGGCTGTTTCCAGGCTGTCTGCAAGGCGCGTTTCAAGCCCTTCCTTTACCACAACACGGTCAACCACAACTTCTACAGTATGGCGTAACTTTCTGTTCAGGCTAGGAACATCATCAACTTCATAAAGCGTTCCATCTACTTTTACGCGTGTAAAACCTTTGCGCTGAAGTTCTGCCAGTTCCTTCCGGTATTCCCCTTTTCTGTCACGAATAACGGGGGAAAGAAGCATCAGGCGTGTTCCCTCCGGCAACGCCATAATACGATCAACCATCTGGGTGACTGTTTGCGCTTCAATTGGCAACCCGGTAGCTGGAGAATATGGAACACCCGCCCGCGCCCAAAGCAAGCGCATGTAATCGTAAATTTCGGTAACCGTACCAACGGTAGAACGCGGGTTTTTAGATGTTGTTTTCTGCTCAATAGAAATGGCCGGGGAAAGACCCTCTATGGAGTCTACATCCGGCTTGCCCATCAACTCCAGAAACTGGCGCGCATAGGCTGAAAGGCTTTCCACATAGCGGCGCTGCCCTTCAGCGTAGATTGTATCAAACGCCAAAGAAGATTTGCCAGACCCAGAAAGCCCAGTCATGACTGTCAACTTATCACGCGGGATATCAATATCCACGTTTTTTAGATTATGAACTCGCGCACCACGCACCCGGATGCTCTGCTGACCGGAAAATTCTGATTTTTTCATGTAAGAAATCTGCCGCCGTTCCTGTTTTGTCCTAGTATGCCGCCTAAGGCCACCTTCATGCAATGCGTGATAAGGCGGCGGCAGCCATTGTCTTTAATCTGATATGGGCAAGCCATGCCCTAATTGCCATTGCGCATCATGCTCTGATTGACCATCTAGAACATATAAACAGATCAAAGTCGGCCAGAAGGATATTTTCCATACTGACCGCAGCATTGGATTAAGGATACAGGAACATATGGAACACCTTATCGGTCAGCCGCAGTCTGATACACAAAACGGCACCATAGCACCTCAGAGCACGGCACCTGTGATTACGGATGGGTCTCAGGCCACATTCATGCAGGATGTGATTGAAGCAAGCCGTTCTGTTCCTGTGTTGGTTGATTTCTGGGCAGATTGGTGTGGCCCGTGCAAGCAGCTTGCTCCTGTGCTGGAAAAAGTGGTGACAGCAGCACGCGGCAAAGTGCGCTTGGTTAAAATTGATATTGAAGCAAACCGTGCTCTAGCTGGGCAGCTTGCGCAGGTTGGTTTGCCGCTACAGTCTATTCCATTGGTTGCTGCCTTCTGGAAAGGGCAGATTCTGGATCTGTTCCAAGGTGCTTTGCCGGAAAGCGAAATCAAGAAGTTTGTCGAAAACATTCTAAAAAGCAGCGGTGGCGGCATTCTGCCTGCAACAGAACAACTGCGTGAAGCTGATGTGGCGCTGGAAACTGAAATGCCAGCTCGTGCGGCAGAACTGTATTCCTCCGTTATTGGGGAAGAGCCAGAAAACCCACGCGCATGGGGTGGGCTTATCCGCGCCATGCTGGCACTGGATGATGAAGATGCCGCCGTTGCCGCTCTGGCAGATGTACCTGCTAAAATAACCGATAGCCCGGAAGTGGCTGGCGCACGTGCCGCACTGGACCTGAAAAAGGAAGGGCGCAAAGCAGCAGAGGAAATGGAAAGCATTCACGCACGCCTTGCCGCCAACCCGGAAGATTTTGAAGCACGCTGCGAACTGGCAACAGCCCTGAATGCTGCCGGAAAGCGCGAAGAAGCCGCGAATGAACTGCTACATATCATCAAGGCAGACCGTAACTGGAAGGAAGGGGCTGCCAAACAGCAGCTTCTGCGTTTTTTTGAAGCATGGGGTAATGAAGAACCCGCAACTGCGGTTTCGCGCCGTCGTCTGTCCTCCATGCTGTTTTCATGAGGATGTAAAACTTTTTGGCTGCAGTATTTTTTCAAGATGAAGATGACATCCCCCGGCGGGTTCCCAAACTAGGGGATGTCACTTTAGCCGATATCCCTCCGGAAATTGGTCTGTTCCCGTTAAGCGGCGTTGTTCTTCTGCCTCGTGGAAGACTGCCGCTTAACGTGTTTGAACCACGCTATATTGCATTGGTGGAAGATGCACTGGCAACGCAGCGCCTGATAGGCATGATCCAGCCGCGTTGGCGGGAAGAAGAAGATGAAGCTAACAGCGCCCCACCACTGTACCCGATAGGGTGCCTTGGCCGGATTGTTTCCTTTACCGAGCGAGCAGATGGTACTTATGCCGTTACGCTTGCAGGCCTTACGCGCTTTAGGCTCCTGCGTGAAACAGGAGAAACACGCGGGTATCGGCAAGCAAGGATAGATGTTTCCACTTTTGCTGGGGATCTGAACGAAATTCCGTCTGCTCCGTTTGACCGTGAAAAGCTTCTAGGCTCCATGCGGCGTTACTTCCAGAAAAAAGGGCTACAGGCACGCTGGTCTCTGCTGGAACAGATGGATGATGATATCTTGCTGGTGACATTGCCCATGATCTGTCCTTTCCCTCCGGCAGAAAAACAGGCATTGCTTGATGCCGAAGATCTAACTGACCGTGTGCGGGTGCTGCAAACACTGCTAGACCTGTCTGGTCCGGAACAGGAAGGCCCGCCTTCCTGAACCTTTTACTGAGGAACAGAGAACTGATGTCTGACACACCTCCGCTTGATTCCCGGCTTCTTTCGGTGCTTGTGTGCCCTGTTACCAAAGGGCCTCTGACTTACAATGCTGAAACAAATGAACTGATCAGCAAAAAGGCTGGTCTTGCCTTTCCTATCCGTGATGGCATCCCCATCATGCTGCCAGACGAAGCACGCCGCCTAGAAAGCTGATCTCACAGCTTTCTCTCTTTCTCCTTTACAATGAACCCGTCCATGCTTCTGGCGAAAAAAACAGGCACCCTGATCGGAAACCTTCTATTGGTCTCTCCACTGCTGGTGGCATGTCACGGGCCTATTGAGGGGGAAAATATTGACGTTCCCCCTGAGCGGCCAGGGCGCTTTTTGCCCGAAGCTGCTCCGGCAGAAGCCAAGGCGGCAGAACAGGAAGAAAACCTGCGAGAAGCCCAAGCTGCCCGTGAGGGCAAGCCAGCAGAGGCTCAGCCCCCCAAACCTGAAGAACGTTACGAAACACTGCCCGATGCAGGTTCTGGCGCTGCTGGATCCATGGAAACAGAAGACGGGCATACTGTTACCCCACAAACCCAAGCTATTTACGGCAAACCGTCTGATAGGTCTTCTGGCCATTAACGCCAAAGGTTTTCCTGCACGCTTTATTTAATGTTCATGCTCTGCTTTGTCTGTATGCCTGCGGCGCAGGATATTGGCACAGACCATACCGATAACACCTGTCATCATGCCAATAGCTGTTGGAATAGCGCCACCTCCGGGCAAAACACCCACCAGAACACTGCTTAATGAGCCAAGGCTAAACTGCATTGTGCCAAGCAAGGCAGAAGCACTGCCCGCCTGATGTGCATGGCGTGAAAATGCCATTACGGTACCGTTTGGCCCAATAAACCCCAATGCGCCGGTAATGCATGTAATCAGCCCGCATGTCAGCCACGGATGCGCAAGGCCTGCCAAACCGGAACAAGCCACTACCACAAAAATGCCGCCCATCACCAAAGCCCAGACAATGGCGGCCTCTAGCAAAGCAGGCATGGCAAACCTATGCACAAGCCTGCCGTTAATCTGGGTTCCCAAAATAAAAGCAGCAGCATTTGCACCAAAAAACACGCCAAAAGCTGTGGGAGAAAAATGAAGAACCTGTTCAAACAGAACGGGCGCGCTTCCCAAATAGGCGAACATCACAAAAGTAGAAAATGTTGTTATAAGCGCATTGGAAAGAAAAACAGGTTCACGCAGGATCGTGCGGTAACGGGTAAAAATTTCAAAGGGCGCCAAGCGCATCCGATGCGCGGGAGACAGCGTATCTGGCAGCATGTATATAATGCCAATCATACCCAGAACGGCGTATAGAGTGCCACTCCAGAATATCCACCGCCAGTTCCCAAATTCCAGCACCAAGCTACCCATGCTGGGGGCCAACACAGGCATCACACCAAACACCAGTGTAAGCTGCGCCATAATATGCGCACCTTTTTTGCCGGTTGCCACATCTCTTACAATGGCACGCGGAATAACTGCGCTGGCAGAACCACCAAATGCACCAATAAAACGCATGATACAGAACAGATGGTAATCCCGCACCACAGCACACATGGCAGATGCAACCGCAAAGACGGCAAGCCCTATAACCAAAGGAGCCTTGCGCCCAAACCTATCTGACAGCGGACCTTGAGAGAATTGACCAAACGCCAGCCCTAGAAACCATGCCCCCAGTGTAAACTGAGCAGAACCAGCGCCACCGCCCAAATCCCGCTCAACATCAGGAAAAGCCGGAAGATACATGTCTGTAGCAAGCGGGCCAATTGCCGTAACAAGCCCCAAAAGCAGGATAAGCTGCAACGGCAGCCCATTTTTAAAAAGGGCAGGATGGGTAGAAGATGTTGTCATGATATCAGGCACCGAGAAAAAACGTTCTGTTCTTTCTCTTGATCTGCACCATTTGTCTATGAATGCAGACACAACGCATCAATGCTAAGGCATAAAAAAAGCTGCCAGAATATCTGGCAGCTTTTTTGCAGAAGCTTATTTGCTTTCGGTTGCTGCCGGCGGAGCCGGAGGTGCACCGTTTCCGCACATTGGCGGCATCTGGGGTTCAGGGCGTTCGGCAATCTGCTTCAGCTGTTTCTTGGTCAGAATATCATGAACCTGCGTTTCAACCTGCAGGCGCTGTGTTGCGCGCTCGGTCTGCATGGTGCTGATCTGCTGTTCAATCTGCTGCAACTTAGCCTGATCAACCGGACCCGGTGTTGTCAGCACTTCACGTTCCTGCTGGTGCAGGCTGTGAATCTGCTCCATGTCCGCTTTCGGGTCTGAAGGCTTGTTTGCGTCAAAAATAGCTTTCAGCTTTTTCTTCTGGGCAGAGGTCAGCTTAACGCCATCCAGCTTCAGAATAGGGCCACCCATGCCATGATGATGCATCGGACCACAGCCCGGGCCACCCGGCGGAGGTGCGCCAACAGCCGGAGCGGCTTCCTGTGCGTGTGCAAAAGAGACTGCTGAGGTCATCATTCCCAGCGTCAGCGCTGTAGCCATCAAAACTTTTTTCATCAGATTCGCCTTATAAAATCTTTACCGTAACAAAGTGCATAAACACCTTGTCTGCTTTCTGACTAATGACAAAGGCTTGTGTCTGAAAAAAGGCATAAATTTAAAAGAAAAATGTTCTGCTTTTGCTTCTGGATAGAAAGATTGCGTGCAAAGTATCGCCAGCTTTGCATAAAGGAAGGGATTGCCCCCATGCTAAAGCCGTAGTTTGCGATTGCAGCCTTCCTGCTGCACATTAGCGATATGACTCGTATTTTTGTTGATTCTGACGCGTGCCCCGTAAAAAACGAGGTCTATCGTGTGGCCAGTCGTTACAATCTGCATGTTTTCATTGTCTCAAACAGAATGATTATGATCCCGGATTCACCTCTGATTGAGCGCATAGTGGTAGATGCAGGGCCAGACGTGGCAGACGATTGGATTGCCGAGCGCGCATCAGACAGAGACATCGTGATTACAGCAGATATTCCGCTGGCGGCGCGATGCGTTGAAAAAGGCGCATATGTTCTTGAGCCTAAAGGGCGCATTCTGGATGAAGATGCCATTGGTATGGCGTTGGCAGTGCGTAACCTGATGACAGATTTGCGTTCAGCCGGTGTCATGACACCAGGTGGAAGCGTATTTGGAAAAACAGAGCGGTCCCGCTTTCTTTCCGCTTTGGATACGCTGGTAACTAAAGCACAAAAGCCCCGCTTACGCCCACTGACATTTCCGAGTGAATAAGCAGCTTAAATAGTAGAAGAATAAAACGCCTTCCGGTGCACTTGAGGCTTGCTGAAGAGCCCCCAGTACCAACCCATGCCCCAATGAAGGGGCATGGGAAGTGATGCTAAAATCAGCCCGCTTTCTTTTCGGCTACCTGCGCGAACAATGCAGAAATTGCGTTTTGCGCTTCAGTCTGAATAGCCTTGAGGTGTGCCTCGCTCTTGAAGCTTTCAGCATAGATTTTATAGACGTTTTCCGTACCCGATGGACGAGCAGCAAACCAGCCGTCTTGAGCAGAAACCTTCAGTCCACCAATGGCTGCCCCGTTACCCGGCGCATTGGTCAGGGTCGTGATGATCGGCTCTCCCGCCAGTTCGGTCATGCCGATCTGCTCAGGAGACAGATTTTTCAGGATGGCCTTCTCTTCCGGAGTGGCCGGGGCGTCAATCCGCGCGTAATACGGCGTGCCGAGACGTTTTGTCATGTCCTCATATGCAGCCCCGGGGTTACGCTTGGTACGGGCGGTAATCTCGGCTGCCAGTAGGCCAAGGATAATGCCGTCCTTATCTGTACTCCATACCGTACCAGCACGGCGCAGGAAGGACGCGCCCGCGCTTTCTTCCCCACCAAAGCCCAACGTGCCGTGGTACAGACCATCAACGAACCACTTGAACCCGACCGGCACCTCCACCAGCTTGCGGCCGATTTCATTGGCCACGCGATCAATCATGCTGCTGCTAACCACCGTTTTGCCCACGCCTGCATGGGCGCTCCAGTTTTCACGGTTTTTGAACAGGTATTCAATCGCGACGGCAAGATAGTGATTGGGATTCATAAGCCCGTATTTACCCGACACAATGCCATGACGGTCAGCATCAGTATCATTGGCAAAGGCGATGTCGAATTTGTCCTTCATCCCGACCAGGCGCGCCATGGCATAGGGAGAAGAACAGTCCATGCGGATCTTCCCGTCCCAATCAGCAGTCATGAAACGAAAGGTCGGATCTACTTCCTTGCTAACAATCGTAGCATTGATGCCGTATTTATCGATGATCGGCTGCCAGTAATCCACTGCAGCCCCTCCCAGCGGGTCGATGCCTATGGACACGCCGGATTCACGAATAACATCCATGTCCACCACGGCAGCCAAGTCATCCACATACGGGGTGATGTAGTCATGGCGCTTTGTGGTGGGAGCTTTCAGCGCCTCTTCAAGTCCGACACGCTTTACGCCTTCCATGTTCTTGGCCATGTAGTCGTTGGCCGCGTTTTCCACCACCTTGGTAATATCGGTATCCGCCGGACCGCCATGAGGGGGGTTGTACTTATAGCCACCATCTTCCGGCGGGTTATGCGATGGCGTAATGACCACGCCATCAGCCAAATCGCTACTGCGGTCGCGGTTATAAGTCAGGATCGCGTGCGAGATGACGGGCGTGGGAGTATAGCCATCCTGCGCATCAATACGGACTTCCACACCATTCGCCGCAAATACTTCCAGCGCGGATTTTAGCGCTGGCCGCGAGAGCGCATGAGTATCAATGCCGATAAATAGCGGCCCAGTAATGCCTGCGCCCTTGCGGTAGTCAGCTATCGCCTGACTGATCGCCAGAATGTGGTTTTCATTAAAACTGGTGGTCAACGCAGACCCACGGTGCCCCGACGTACCAAACGCAACACGCTGTGTTGCAATAGCGGGATCAGGCTTGCGGGTGTAATAGGCGTCAAGCAAGGCGTCGATATTAACAAGGCGGTCTGGATCGACCGGCTTGCCGGCAAATGGGCTTATGCTGGGCATTAGCTGCTCCCGAAATACAATACGAAAAAGCGTATATTTTCTTACAGGCCGACATCAGCAGCGTCCACCTGCATCCCCAAGCAGGGCGAGCTGACGACACATAGAAATTGCATCATGCCTTCAAAATAGAAACACCAGGTAGGACTTTTAGTGCCTTATATTTCTATGCGGCACAGTTACACAGAATATAGTGTTCCCTACCTTATTCTATAGGTATTCATATTTACTTAATAATTATGTGTATATCTTGCCAAAAGATAAGATATATATTTAGTAAGTTCTATAGCATTTACCTTAACAGAGGTAAAAACCTATAAGTGATTGCTATCTTTGAGATTTTTATTGGATATTTTTACGGGAACTGGTGGAGCCAATCGGGATCGAACCGACGACCTCCTGAATGCCATTCAGGCGCTCTCCCAACTGAGCTATGGCCCCACATCGTTCTTGCACACAGCAGCATCTGCTAAGATGCGGTGTGTGCCCAGCC
This sequence comes from Acetobacter sp. AAB5, assembly GCF_050106715.1. Taxonomy (NCBI): domain Bacteria; kingdom Pseudomonadati; phylum Pseudomonadota; class Alphaproteobacteria; order Acetobacterales; family Acetobacteraceae; genus Acetobacter; species Acetobacter sp. AAB5. The sequence continues at coordinate 118,892 of NZ_JBNIEW010000004.1, read as the reverse complement.
TCTTACATGGTCTGCCCTTAACAGGCAAGCCCCTATTTTCAGTAAAAAATCACCTTCATCTCTCTTAACACTTCCAGAAGCGGCAGAAGAGGCAACCCCTGAATGGAAAAGGAATCTCCTTCTATATATGCAAAAAGCTGCAACCCTGGCCCTTCCAACCGATATGCGCCCACAGAAGCCAGACATGCAGGGCCTTCCGTTTGCAGATAGGCATCCAGAAAAGCTTCAGAAAACAAACGCATGGTCAAACGAGGCTGGTCAACATGCTGCCATACCACCTGACCATTCCGACAGAGTACAACCGCCGTATGTAAAATATGGGTATGGCCTCTTAACGCCAGAAGTTGCTCACGAGCCTGCGCCAGATCCTTAGGCTTATCATACCATACGGAATCGCAGGACAGCATCTGGTCTGCGCCGATAATAAAAGCATCTGGCTGCTGGACAGAAAGCGCCTTGGCCTCAGCCAACCCAAGAGCCACAGCTTCAGGCTTCCATCCCTCACGTTTGCCTGCAGCTTTAAGGATGTCTTCATTTACATTTCCAACCTGGACATCAAAATCCAGTCCAACATCCTCAAGCATCTTGCGCCTAGAAAAAGAACCACTCGCCAAAAGCAGTTTCGAATCTCTGTTCTGTAATGGAGTCGGCATTAGTACTAAATCCTGCATCAATTCGAGTCCCGTTCAGGTACTCGTAAAAAAATGGCCTGTGAGTACTCACCTGAGTACCGGGGTACATGTGGATTGTACGGAACTCATAACTGCGACGTACCGAGTACCGGGCACAACCCTTTAAAACGATAAACCGGTGAGTTGTACACAGCCCCGTACGGGTACTTTCTGGATAACTTCAAAAAGTCCTTGTTTTCCAATACCCTAAAATCTGTACACAGTGTGGGAAAGCTGGGGTACATTTTTGGAATACCGGGTACCCCACCATTCACAGTACTTTTAAACAACTACAAACCTATTTCTTTCTTTTTTTATAGGAAGAGGGGCGTGGACAGCGTGAACAAAGACGTGGCAGGACATCGAAGCATGATGACAGACGAACATATCCCCTCCGCCAAACGGCTTTTAAGAACACTCAATGGTGAAGCCCTGTGGCCGCCTCCGATGTGGCTGATGCGGCAAGCAGGTCGCTTTCTGCCAGAATTTCGGGCTATGCGTGCCAAAGCAGATTTTCTGACACGCTGCATGACACCAGATATTGCAACAGAACTGACATTGCAGCCGATCAAACGTTTTGGAATGGACGGCGCTATTCTGTTTTCCGATATTCTGATTTTACCATGGGCGATGGGACAATCCCTTGAATTTGTAGAAGGCAAGGGCCCTATACTGGGTGCCATTCGCTCTGAACAGGATCTGGCCAAGTTGGATCCTGCGCGTATTGCCGAGATTACAGCGCCTGTTTTGGAAACTCTGACACGCTTGCGTAAAGAACTGAACGGCCCGGACAAAATTGGTGTTGCACAACCAGGTGCAACCACTTTGCTTGGTTTTACGGGCGCTCCCTTTACGGTTGCCTGTTACATGGTTGAAGGGCATGGATCTCGGGAGTTTGCTGTTACCCGGCAGATGGCTTACGCGGAACCTGTTCTGTTTGATCGGTTAATGGATTTACTTACCCAAACAACAGCCGAATATCTTTGCAAGCAGATTGAAGCAGGTGCTGAAGCTGTCATGCTATTTGATTCATGGGCTGGCCTGTTATCTCCATCAGAATTTCGCAAACACGTTATTGCGCCATCTCGCCAGATTGTTCAGGCTATTAAAGCCCGACATCCTTCTACCCGTATTATCGGGTTCCCGCGTTTAAGTGGTGTATTGGTTGCCGAATATGCACGAGAAACCGGCGTAGATGTTGTGGCGCTGGATACAGGGGCAGATATGGAAATTGTGCGTTCCATGCTGCCAGAGCGCGTTGGAATTCAAGGTAATCTGGACCCGGTTTCTGTATTGGCAGGTGGGGATGCCATGAAGCGTGAGGCACTGGCTATTCGTGAAGCTGGCCGAGGGCGTGCGCATGTTTTCAATTTAGGCCATGGTGTTTTGCCACAAACACCTGTTGAACATGTTGCAGAATTGGTCAACACGATAAGGGAAACAGCCTGATGGCAGAACAACCACTCGTTCTTTCTCCTCAAGGGCATCTCAAGCTTATTATTTTTGATTGCGATGGTGTTCTGGTTGATAGCGAAGAAACATGTTGTCGCATCAGTGCAGAAGAAGCTCGGCGCGTTGGTATGAACGTGCCGGATAATCAAGCAGTAAAAGTATTTTCCGGCATGGCATTGCCGGGAATACAGCACATGATTGAGCAGGAAACTGGCGCAAAGCTGGGGACTGGATGGGCAAGCATGATGCAAAAACGCTTTGTGGTTGCCATGAAAGAAGGTGTTGAACCTGTTGAGGGCGTTTATGATATGCTCAACAGTATTCAAAAAATGGGTATTCCTGTAAGGGTTGCTTCCAATTCATCTCAAGAAGAGATGGATGCAAAGTTTTCCATTACCAATCTTGAGCACTTTTTTGAAAACCGTATTCATTCTGCAAGGGATATGGGAATTCCAAAACCTAAACCTGATGTGTATCTGAAAGCCGCAGAAGAAGAAGGTGTTTCTCCTGCAGAATGTCTTGTGCTGGAAGACAGTGATACAGGTGCACGGGCAGCTGTTGATGCCGGAATGGCCTGTGTGATGCTAAGGCCAGAAGGAAATCCTATTCCAAAATGGAATAATATTTTAAGAATTAACCATCTTTCACAATTTGTACCTTTGGTTCAGAAAGCTTTGCAACAGCAAGGGCGTTGATGATGGTTATAGATGCCCTTTTGCCGTGGTTACGTTGGCTGATAGCTTTCCATATCATGTCTGTTATGGCGTGGATGGCTGGGTTATTTTATCTGCCACGATTATTTGTTTATCATTGTCAGGTTGCTGTCGGATCACAGGAAAGTCTGCGGTTCAAAATTATGGAACGCAGACTTTTGAAAGCAATTATGACACCGGCTATGTGTGCTAGCCTGTTTTTTGGTGTGCTACTTGTGCTGACACCAGGTGGCGTAAATTGGCATGCAGGATGGTGGCATACAAAACTTACGGCTGTATTCTGTATGTTTGCTTTTCATGGGTGTTGTGCGCGTTGGTGTAAAGATTTTTCTTCTGACCACAATAGGCATTCAGAAAAGTTTTATCGTATTGCCAATGAAGTGCCGACTATCTTGATGATGATTATTGTTATTATGGTTGTTGTTCAACCATTTTAGAAAAATCCCCTGTAAATCAGGGGATTTTTATTTTTAGATCATATTTTTAATACGTAAAAGACCAAATGCAGCTAAGCTGACCATGCAGGTAATCTCATTTTGACGTATCATATTTTCTACTTCTGAAAGGAGAAAAGTATGACATGTCATACCTTGTTCGGTATCCTCTAATTGACGCGTACCTTGGGTTAATCCTGTAGCCAAATAGACGTGACCTTTCTGGGTAGAATATCCCGCTCCCTGATAAACAATACCTGCATGTTGTAATGTTTGGGCCCGTAAGCCTGTTTCTTCCCGCAATTCACCTGCGGCAACATCTTCTATTTTGGCATCTGGTTGAGTCTCCCACATGCCCATTGGTAACTCCCACAGCCGTTTTTTAATGGGATAACGGTATTGATTGACCAGAGTTACAGTCGGATGGCCATCTGTAGATGTGCCCAAAGGAAGGATAACAACAAATTCGCCTCTTTCTACAATGCCATAAAGGCCATCTTTACCATTAGGTAAGCGAATGATGTCTTCCCGCACACGGGTCCATGGGTTTTCATAAGCAATGCGGGTGGAAACGGTAATGTAACCTTCATCATCAGGTGAAGACATATTCATGCTGGATTCCTAAGTTTTGCTTTGCATTCGCCTATCATATGCGAGCAAATTGGTACGGATTCTGATTATGCCATACCATTACCATGAAGGAATGTAATGAACGGAAATAATAATATTGAGGGAGCACCAGATACAGCAGGAAAAACACTATGGTCTATTTTTGCCATCGTGGTTTTTACTTTGCTTTGTTACGTAGAAATCGGTTTGCAAATGGCAGTTGTGCCATTGTTTGTAAAAGAACAGTTGGGATTTAGCTCTGCGCTCGCGGGGTTTGCTGTTTCCGTTCAGTATCTGGCCACATTTATATCCCGTATTGGAGCTGGCCGTCGGATAGATACACGTGGCCCTAAAAGGGTTGTCATTGCAGGGCTTTTTCTGGGTGCGCTTTCTGGTTTGTTCATCATGCTTGCGCCTTCCATGATGGCCTGGCCTGTAGGGGCTTTGGCAATTGTTCTGCTGGGCCGTATTTTTTTGGGCATATCTGAAAGCTGGGTGGCGACTGGTGTTATTGTCTGGAACATTCAGAGGGTAGGAGCACCCGGAACCGCCCGCGTTATCTCCTGGAATGGTGTGTGTTCTTATGGCGGCATTGCATTAGGAGCACCTATTGCCATGATGATTTATCAGTCTCATGCTGCATTAGGTGGTTTTTGGGGCATAGGCCTGTGCTGTATGCTGATGCTGCTTTTGGGGGTGCCGTGGGCATGGCATCAGGTAGCAGTTAAACCGCTTTCCCCATCTACGGGTAAGCGCCATTCCTTTATGACAGTTTTTGGTCAGGTTGCTCCATATGGCATGGCTCTGGCTGCGGGTTCTATTGGGTTTGGCGCTATTTCATCTTTGCTGACGTTGTATTTTGCTGATCAGAACTGGAGTGGGGCTGCAACTGCATTATCTATTTTTGGATGTGTTTTTGTTTTGACACGGTTTGGTTTTACAACTCAGATAACAAAACGTGGTGGCACAATTGTTGCATTGGTTTCCTTACTCATAGAAAGTTTGGGCTTATGTGTATTGGCTATGGGGCATTCACCTGTTTGGGCAAATATAGGGGCTGCGTTAACAGGTGCCGGTTTTTCACTTTTGTTTCCTGCTTTGGGGGTAGGGGCTGTAGCCCGCACAAAGCCAGAAAATAAAGGGATTGCTGTAGGCGCATTTTCTGTTTTTCTTGATATCGCTCTTGGCCTATCAGGACCCGTTTTAGGGTTTATTATTCCGTTTTGGGGATATCAGGGATTGTTTTTAACAACAGCACTGATGAGCCTGATGGGTGTGGGAATATGTGCTTTTGTTTATCGTAAGGAAAATGGACAATCCATTTTACCGTAAGAAACAGCTCTCTAAAACTTTAGAAACTCATTTGGAGGAACATAAAGAATGACAATTGATGTGCGTGCAGTCGCCGTGTTCTGTGGTTCCCGCATGGGGGCAAAGCCTGTGTATCAGCAGGCAGCGCAGGAAACGGGCAAAGAATTGGCCAAGGCCGGAATCCGGTTGGTATATGGGGGCGGTGCAAATGGGCTGATGGGTGTTGTGGCCCATGCCGTTATTCAAGCAGGTGGCAGTGTTACGGGTGTTATCCCTGAATTTTTAAAAACCCGTGAAAAAATGAATGAAGAAGTTTCTGAACTGATTGTTACAGATTCCATGCACACCCGTAAGCAGATCATGTTTTCACGTGCCGATGCTTTTTGGGTTTTGCCCGGTGGTTTTGGAACATTTGAAGAGCTTCTGGAAATTCTGACATGGAGGCAGCTTAAACGCCACGATAAGCCCATCGTGCTTATTAACGTAGATGGGTGGGGCGATAAGGTTGTAGCCATGCTTGATGAGGCGGTGAAACAAGGATTTGCCTCAGTAGATGCGAGATCTCTGTTAAGCGTTGTGCCGAATGCTGCCGCTGCTCTGGAATGTTCCCGCGTTACAGAGCATACAGAAGCGTTGGGTATGGATGTGATGTAAAATAAGATGGGCAAGGGTAGGAAGGTTCATTTCTACTCTTGCTTCTCAGGCCAGAGCACTGTATAGGCAGCGTGTAATCGGAGTGTAGCTCAGCCTGGTAGAGCACTGTGTTCGGGACGCAGGGGCCGGAAGTTCGAATCTTCTCACTCCGACCAAGTTTTCCCTTAAAATTGTTATGATGCACTATGTAATGCATATTGCATAAAAAAGCTTCTGCCCGGAATAGATTCCAAGCAGAAGCATTTTCATACATTATATTCGGTTATCAGGCACTTTTAACGGCGTAAGACTGCACATCTGATGCATTTGGATGCTGAAAATTCTGCAATGTGTCTTCCAAGGAAGAGCCAATAAGCAAAGAATCCCAACGATGCATTTCTGTCTTTTTAGCCGCAAGTGCTGCGTGGTTGATTTCTTCCAGCTTAATGGCAGCATAAGAACCTAAGCCAATGCTCGCCAAGAAAGCTGCCAGACCAATCAAACCTGGGCCAGAAAACACGTAATCATTCCAACGTGTTGTTTCAGGCAGCATCTGCCACAAATATACAGAAAAGGGCGTGTTATCTACAAAATCAGACTGGTTTACAGTGAGGCCAGAATGAAAAATAGAAAACTTAAGCCCGCATGCAATAAAAATAAAAGTGGAGCAGATGGCCAGGCTAAGGGCAGCTAGCCATAGGGAAACAAAAGTTGCTTTTTTCCATGCCATGAGTCCGGCCTCCTAATTTGGGGTGTTAGGGGGCAAAGCAGAAGATAATTCTTCTCCGCTTCCTCCAATGAGTAAAATGTATATCAGGGATGCAAAAAACACAACATGAATCTGAGCTTTTATCCTAGCAGATCAGGAGAAAAAGCAGTGGCAAATTGTCTTTTAATGCCCATGTAATAGTTAGAAGAAAGACACATTACGGCATTATGTCGTGCAGCAGTATCCGAAGTTAAGTGCAAAGGGCACCGGTGTTATGTGGACTGCAATATCCAAAAAAATAGGGCTGGCAGCCCTTTTGGTATGCGGGCTTAGCGTTCCTGTATTTTCAGCACATGCTCATCCCGGGCCAGGCGGGGGTGGCTTTGGTGGAGGGGGCGGATTTGGCCATGGTGGATTTGGCGGTCCCGGTGGTGGTGGATTTGGCCACGGTGGCTTCGGCGGTCCTGGTGGTGGCGGATTTGGTCATGGTGGCTTTGGTGGCCCAGGAGGAGGTTTTCCTCGTGGTGGCTTCAGTGGCCCACGTGGAGGTCCAGGTGGGCCCGGTGGTTGGGGTGGCGGCCCGTGGCGTGGCGGTGGCTGGGGAGGACGCCCATGGGGCGGCGGTTGGTACGGCGGCTGGGGTGGTGGCCCGTGGGGCTGGGGTTATCCGTATTATGGTTGGGGCTATGGCGGCCCGTGGGGATACCCTTATTGGGGTGGTGGCTGGGGCTGGGGAGCTCCGTTTATGTTCGGTTCCGTGCTTGGTTTAGCGATAGGAAGTGCGGCTGCATCCGAGTATAATTCGGCCCCACAGCAGAGCATTTATGCCCCACCATCCTACTATTATAATGGTGCTCAGCAGGGGGAGAGTGCACCTTCTTATCCACCCCCCACAAGTTATGGAAATGATACGGATTCATCTTCCGTTGTCAGATGTAGTGCCGGAAAATTTTTCAATACCCGCACAGAAAGCTGTGACAGAAAATAGGAAACAGAAGCTTATTCTGTAATGCTAGAATCCGTATCAGAACAGTTTAGGTGTGGTGTGGAAATTTGGCTCCCTCTAAGCGGAGAAGCCATGCTTTATCATCCACACCACCATCTCCTGAATATCCCCCTAAGCTAGAAGCCCCCACAACGCGGTGGCAGGGAATAAGAATAGGAATGGGGTTTCTTCCGACAGCTTGACCAACTGACTGAGGGCTACCGCCGATTTTTTTGGCGAGTTCTCCATATGTGATTGTCTCGCCTACAGGAATTTCCTGCAATGCTGCCCAAATTTTTTTCTGATAAGCTGTTCCATAAGGATCTAGCGGAAACGGAAAAGCACCTATAGCCTGAGGATCATCAAACCAATTATCCAACCATTCACGCGCTTGGCAGAGCAGAGGGGTTTCGGTTTGATCTCGCCCCCATCCCCAATCCAAAGATATAATTTTTCCCTCTTCCTCAGATAAAGTGATCGGACCTAAAGGGGAGTGCAGCGAGAGTTGGGGCATAAAAAGATAACCTTACTTTTGTTTAAAATCTTTTGGTGTTGTGTCACCGGAGTGTGTTCATCACGAGGGCAAGGGGGAGGCTATCATTTTTTAACCCTACGTTTGCATGAAAAACTGCATTAGAAGCAGCAAGAAGAAGCAGGCATACGATAACGGGAAGGATGGCCGCGTTGGGGTATCAGACTGAAGATACAATCTTTGCGCTTTCAACAGGAATAGAGCGTGCGGCAATTGCAGTTTTGCGTGTGAGTGGCGCAGGAAGCCGTAATATTCTTTTACAGCTTTGTGGCAAGGTGCCAGAAGCGCGTAAGGCTGTTCTTCGCAAAATCTGGAAAAACGCATCTGTTCAGGATGACTTGCTAGATGAGGCACTGGTTCTCTGGTTTCCCGGGCCGCAGAGTTATACAGGGGAAGATGGGTTTGAACTGCATCTGCATGCAGGACCAGCCATTATTCGTGCTGTTTCCGAAGCCTTGGTTCAGTTGGGCGCGCGCCCAGCGGAGCCCGGTGAATTTACAAGACGTGCATTTGTAAATGGTCGTATGGATCTGGTTGAAGCCGAAGGTATTGCTGATCTGGTTGCAGCTGAAACCGATGGGCAGAGAAAATTGGCTTTGGCGCAGGCAGATGGTGCATTAAGCCATTTATATTCAGGCTGGTCCGAGCGGTTAAAAAAGATTCTCGCTTTTCAGGAAGCCCTTATAGATTTTCCAGATGAAGATTTACCGCCTGAAGTGGAAGAAGGCATCAATCAGGAAATTCAGAAACTTCAGTTTGAAATGCAACAGCATATAGCTGATGGAGAACATGGAGAGAGGATACGGCAAGGGGTGGTATTTGCCATTACAGGCCCACCAAATGCAGGCAAAAGCAGTTTGTTAAATTGGCTTACGGGAAGGGATACCGCCATCGTATCTTCCAAGGCTGGGACAACGCGCGATGCCTTGGAGGTGGCCTGTATTCTTGCCGGGATAAAGGTGACATTTGTTGATACCGCAGGCTTGCGAGAAACAGATGATGAAATTGAGGCTGAAGGGGTGCGCCGCGCATTGTTTCACGTGAAACAGGCTGACTGTGTGTTACAAATGTTCCCAGCGAATGAGCTGCCGGATGATGTTTTCTCCGATGCAGTTTTGATAGGAAACAAAGCTGATATCGGAGAAATTCCAGAAGCCATTCAAGGTAAGAATGTTCGTGCTATCAGTTTGAAAACAGGAGAAGGGCTGCCGGAACTCTACACTTTTCTGCAAAGAAAAGTTGAGGAACTAACGGCGGCATCTATATCAGGTGCACCGCTTCTTACGCGTGCACGGCACAAAGCTGGTGTGCAGGAGGCTGTACAGTGCCTCCATGCTGCGTTGCAGCAGGACTGGCCAGAATTGCGCGGCGAAGAGCTACGGTTAGCTATGCGGGCATTGGGACGGTTAACTGGCCATGTTGGTGTAGAAGATCTGCTGGATACGATATTCGGCCAGTTTTGTATTGGAAAGTAAGGTGTGCAGGAAGGGCAAGCAATGAACAAGGCTTACGATGTTATTGTGGTAGGAGGCGGCCATGCTGGATGCGAGGCCGCTGCCGCTGCTGCGCGTTGTGGTGCCAAAACGCTTTTGTTGACGCACCATAAAAATACAGTTGGCGCCATGTCCTGTAACCCTGCTATTGGCGGTATAGGGAAGGGCCATCTGGTGCGTGAAATTGATGCGCTGGATGGTGTTATGGCACGGGCGGCAGATAGGGCCGGTATTCACTTTAAGCTTCTTAATCGTTCCAAGGGGCCTGCTGTGCAGGGGCCACGGGCTCAGGCAGATCGTCTTTTATACCGTCAAGCTGTGCAGGATATTTTGGCGGACACAGCAGGGCTTGATATTGAAGAAGCTGCTGTAACGGATCTGATTTGTGATGGTCAAAATCGCGTTGCTGGTGTTGCCTGTGAAGATGGCCGCCAATGGGCTGCTGGTGCTGTTGTTTTAACAACAGGCACGTTCCTAGATGGAGTTATTCATATTGGGCATAAAAGCCAGCCGGCGGGGCGGATTGGAGAACAACCTTCGGTTGCATTGGCATCGCGGTTAAAAAAACTGGGCCTGCGAATTGCGCGTTTGAAAACCGGAACGCCAGCACGCCTCAAGCGCGATACAATAGATTGGGCATCTCTTGCTGTTGATAGGGGGGATATATCCCCCGAACCATTTAGCCGATTGACGGCATCTATCACAAATCCGCAAATGGTGTGTGGCATAACGACAACAGTTCCAAAAACCCACGATATTATCAGAGAGCATTTGCATCTGTCTGCCGTGTATGGCGGAGCTATTTCAGGCCGTGGGCCGCGATATTGCCCTTCTATTGAAGATAAGGTTGTGCGGTTTTCAGAAAAAACAGGGCATCAGATTTTTCTGGAGCCTGAAGCACTTCCTGATAACGATGGGGGAGATCTGGTTTACCCCAATGGTATTTCAACCAGCCTGCCAGCAGATGTGCAGGATGCCATGATCCACTCCATTCCAGGGTTGGAGAAGGCGGTTATTGCGCAATATGGTTACGCTGTAGAATACGATTACGTTGACCCGCGTGAACTAACGGTTTCTTTGGAACTTAAAAAGTGCCCTAATTTATTCTTGGCGGGCCAGATTAACGGCACCACAGGGTATGAAGAAGCCGGTGCTCAGGGTCTTCTCGCTGGGGTAAATGCGGCAAGAAGGGCAGGGGGGCAGCAGGCTGTCAGCCTTGATCGTGGCAAAGCCTATTTGGGTGTCATGATTGATGATTTAACCACGCAAGGGGTGAGCGAACCTTACCGTATGTTTACATCGCGTGCTGAATATCGTCTGACATTGCGGGCTGATAATGCAGATGTACGTTTAACTCCAATAGGGTTGGATTGGGGGTGTATCGGCGCAGAGAGGCGTGAAGTCTTTGCGAGAGATATGCGCGAGATAGAACAATTGACTCAAAAAGCAGAATCAGAAAGTTGGCCACCACAAGCGCTTGCTCAGGTTGGTATTAAAGTAGCGCAGGATGGCCGCCGCCGAAATCTTCTGGAAGTCATAGGGCAGGCAGTTCCTGAAAATACTATAGAAGCCTTGGCACCTTGGGTGCAGGAGTATTCTGAACGTGCGCGCAGTTATGTAAAGACAGAGGCACGCTATAGCGGCTACCTGGTAAGGCAGAAGCGCGAGATTAAACAGCTTGAGGCAGAAACAGAAATTCGTTTCCCTCAAGATATGGATTTTAGAAAAATAGGCGGTCTGAGTGCAGAAATGCAGGAAAGGTTAGAGCAGGCACGCCCTGAAAGTTTTGGTGCTGCACAACGTATACCGGGCATAACACCTTCTGCCCTTATGGCTGTTCTGGCTTATCTCAAAAAAGGGCAGCACCATGCACAAGTGGCCTGAAGGTGCTCATGTTTCACGTGAAACAGAAGAAAGACTTTCCGCCTTTGTGAGCCTTCTGGAAAAGTGGAACCCTCGTATCAACCTTGTTTCTTCTAGGGATATTGAGAATGTCTGGAGTCGGCATGTTCTGGATAGTCTTCAACTTGTTCCTTTGATACAAGGCCAAAGCCGATTTATTGATATGGGCTCTGGGGGTGGGTTTCCGGCTGTTGTGGTAGGGATTGCCACAGGAATACCTGGGGTTTTGATTGAATCGGACCAAAGGAAGGCTGCTTTTTTGCGTGAAGCCGCGCGGCTTACCCAAACGGATTTGGAAGTTTTGCCATGCAGGCTTGAAAGTGTAAAAGTTCAGCCTGCGCCTGTAGTAACAGCGCGGGCCTTGGCCCCGTTGGTTAAACTTTTGGAGTGGGCGCACCCGCTGTTACAACCAAAAGGAAAAGCTGTTTTTCTTAAGGGGCAACAGGCTGTGCAGGAAATCCAAGAAGCGGAACAGGTTTGGCAAATGGATGTGCAAACATATCCAAGCCAGACAAGTTCTGATGGTATGATTCTGGAAGTGAGAAATTTTAATCGTGTCTAAGGTTAAGAAAAGCGGGAAAGCCTGCCACGTTTTTGCTGTTGCAAACCAGAAAGGGGGCGTAGGCAAAACTACTACCGCCATTAATCTGGCAGCATCTCTGGCGGCCGATGGCGCTAAAGTTGTGCTTCTGGATATGGACCCTCAGGGGAATGCTTCAACGGGTTTGGGCGTTGATTATGATTCCCGCAAAGGTGGCTCTTACGCGCTTCTAATGCATGAAAAAGTCGCGGATGATCTTTTGCAGCCTACCGAGATTGAAAATCTTTCAGTTATCGCAGCCAATACAGAACTGGTTGGTGCTGAGATTGAATTGGTGGATGCTGAGCACCGAGAAACCAGATTACGCACAGCATTGGAACCTCTGCGCGAGACCGTGGATTTTGTGATTATAGATTGCCCTCCAAGCCTTGGGCTGCTGACACTGAATTCTTTTGTGGCGGCAGATGGTGTGCTGGCTCCGCTTCAGTGTGAGTTCTTTGCGTTGGAAGGCTTGGGGCATCTGGTAAAGACCATTGGGCGGGTGCAGAAAAACCTGAACCCAGAACTGAAAATGGCAGGCATTGTGCTGACCATGTATGACAGACGAAATAATCTGTCTGAGCTTGTGGCTGCGGATGCGCGAAGCTTCTTTGGTAAAGATGTGCTGGAAACGGTTATCCCACGTAATATTCGTATTTCAGAAGCCCAGAGCCATGGTCAGCCTGTTATGCTGTATGATTCCAGAGCCAGTGGAACAACCGCTTATCAGGCATTGGCAGCAGAAGTCATGAAGAGGGCATCGGTATCATGAGTGGTCAATCATCACGTAAATCTTCCGCACGTCCTAAACTTGGGCGTGGATTGGCTGCGTTGCTGGGTGATGCTGCTTCTGTAGATGAGCCGGCATCTTCTGCTCATAAATCCGCCAGTAAGGCTGCGCCTACAGCAAGCTCATTACCGATTGAGGTTTTGGCGCCAGGGCCTTTTCAGCCACGTCAGGATATGGAGCCAGAAGCTTTACAGGAGCTGGCTGAATCTATCCGGGAGCGGGGTATTCTCCAGCCTATTCTGGTACGGCCGGACCCTCATAAAACGGGGCATTATCAGATTATTGCGGGGGAACGTCGTTGGCGTGCTGCACAGTTGGCGCAGTGCCATGATGTGCCAGTGCATGTCAGGAATCTCTCAGAAGCAGATGCTATGGCAGCTGCTCTGGTTGAAAATCTCCAGCGAGCAGATCTGAACCCGGTTGAAGAAGCTGAAGGTTTTAGTCGGCTGATGGAAGAATATAGCCTAACCCAGGATGAACTGGCAAAAGCTATAGGCAAATCTCGCCCCCATGTTGCCAATACGCTGCGTTTGTTGCGTTTGCCTGATGTGCTGCGGCAGGAGCTTAAAAAGGGCACCCTTTCTGCTGGGCATGCGCGTGCGTTGCTAGCGCATCCAGACCCCATACAGGCCGCCGCAGAGGTTATTTCTAAAGGGTTATCTGTTCGGCAAACAGAGGCTTTGGTTCAGAAAGCCCTTGAGCAGGCAAAAAATACAAAAGTTGAAACCAAAGAACCTAAAGTGATGAAAGATCCCGAAATTTCTGCCTTAGAGCGGGATTTGGGTACGCGCTTAGGGCTGAAGGTGCACGTTCATTTTGATGGACGCAAAGGGGGCTCTTTGCAAATTCATTACAAAAGCCTGGATCAGCTGGATGCCGTGCTGGCTATGTTAAAAACCTAAATTTTCAGACTTGTCTTAATGATTTAGAGGTGGTAAAAACTGCCTCACTTCAGCAGTTATATGCTGTAAGGGCGCATAGCTCAGTTGGTAGAGCAGCTGACTCTTAATCAGCGGGTCCAAGGTTCGAGCCCTTGTGCGCCCACCAAACTTTCCTAAAATTTTTGGTGGTTTTCAAGTGTAAGGCTGGCAGTGATCCAGCCTTCCGGATTTAATCTGCAGTCATTTGAAACAGATAGTGCCATTGCTGGTTGGGCAGTAAGCTTTTGCCTGTAGCAGCTTGCGCGGTCTTGTTTCTCTATTATCAGAGCTTCCACGTGTTTTTATAGCAAAGGGGAAAGCAAGCAATGGATGTTGCCATTATTCTTGCTGTGCTCGGCTGACACACGGGAACTAAAGTCCATGAACTTTTCTTTTAGCTGATAATCAGTTCTGCCCGAGGCTCATACGCCATAACCAGTCTATCAAGACGGATAAGGCCGGGCGGGAGATTTATCTCAGTTAAAAGAAGGGCCGCATATAATGATAACTGTGCATCATCTGGATAATTCCCGTTCACAACGGGTGCTGTGGCTGCTGGAAGAGCTGGAACTTCCCTACGATATCCAGTTTTACAAACGCGATCCTAAAACCATGATGGCCCCAAAATCCCTGCAAGCCGTTCATCCATTGGGCAAGGCTCCGGTCATAACAGATACGGATGGGAACGTAACGCTGGCAGAAAGCGGAGCGATTATCGAATATGTTATCAATAAATACGGTCGTGGCCGACTGGCTCCAGCGCGTGACACACCCGAATATATCCGCTTCATATACTGGCTGCATTATGCGGAAGGGTCTGCCATGCCACCGCTCTTACTCAAATTGATATTCGGTATGCTGCCCAAACAGGCGCCTTTACCTTTCCGCCCGTTTGCTTTTCTGATTTCAAAAGGAGCGCAGGCACAGTTTATAAATCCGCAGCTCAAATTGCATATGGATTATTGGGAAAACAGCCTGTCCAAAAATGAATGGTTTGCTGGTAATGACTTTACCGCAGCGGATATTCAGATGAGTTTTCCTCTTGAAGCGGCCGCCGCACGTGCTGGAGCAACAGACAATCGGCCTCATGTAGGAGGCTTCTTGCATCGTATTCATAACCGTCCTGCTTATCAGCGCGCCCTACATCGTGGCGGCATATACGCTTATGCTAATAATATCAGCGAGTCTGCGCCCTGATATCGATCATTTATTTAAACGCAACAAAAAGTGTATCTGTCTTATTTATAGGATGAATGTGTTTTACCGCAGGAGGATTTCACGCTCCGCGCCTTATGGAAGCCTCTGGGATTAAGTTGAAAAAGGGAATAATCATCATAACTGAAACTTCTTCAGAATATTCTGATAGGAAGTGCAAATCCTTTTTTACCAAACGTATAGAGAAACATGAGCAGTCCAGATCATAATCAGATGTCCCAAGATCCTTTTTCTCGTGAAGCATCGCGGTTGCGGAAAAGCTTTTTCGAGATGAATCTTTATGAAGGATTTGAACTTCTGATCATGCTGGTTCTTACTGGCCTGATCATGGTTATTACAACCATTGCAACATGGCACCTTACCAAGGAAGTTTGGTATCTGGTGATGTCATCACAAATAGATGCTTCAAACATGCCGGCTTTTCAGGAAGTGTTTGGCAATATTTTTACGGTGATTATTGCTCTGGAGTTTAAAAGTTCGCTGCGTATCAGTTTGTCGCATAGTCGGGATGTTGTGCGTGTACGTACAATTGTGCTCATTGCGCTTCTGGCTGTTTCTCGCAAGTTTATTATTCTGGATCTGCACGAAGTAAGGCCTGCTGAAATGCTGGCGTTTTCTGCTGCTGTTTTGGCCTTGGGCGTTGTTTACTGGTTGATCCGTGAACAGGATATTCGTGTTGCAACTGGTAAGGGAGAGCTCATTGCGCAGGCGCCTGTTCCCCCTGTAAAAACAGATGAGCAATAGCCACATTGTTATAATGTTGTATTTTGCTTTTCAGGAACATTATAACAGTGCAGCAGGGTGAGCTTTTTCCGCAGGAGCAAAGACTTCCTGCGGTGTCAGATGCCTTGTGGGGCCGGCTTGCAAGGTCATCTTTTCGGAGTAGGTTTCACTTAAACTGTCAGGATATGACGTATCTGACAGACAAAGGTTTGCCTGTGGTGGCTGAGCATGGGCGAGACTTTATTGCTCGGCGCCTTGCTCCGGCAAATCCGAAAAAAGATGGCAAGCAGACTCCCTGGAAGGGCCATCCTGTTTTTGTAGCGCAACATGCTACGGGCACGTGTTGTAGATCATGCTTGGAAAAATGGCATGGTTTCGTAAAATACCAGCCTCTTTCTCCAATACAGCAGACCTATGTGCTCGCTGTTATTATGGGGTGGTTGGAACGTGAATTAGAACGTGAAAATAAAAAAGGCAGCCTTTAATCAGGCTGCCTTTTTACAATCAAGCCGTTGTTTTTTTATCCATCAGAAGCGTAGTGACTGCCTGTTTAAAGGGCGTGAACCTGTCTGCCAGACGGATGCACGCTTGCCTAATGGGTTTAAATGGCAACGCATCATGCGTGTAAAGTGAGGCAATGCCGTTCGTGCCAGCAAATAACAAAGCAGTTGCACGCCTATGTTGCCGTTCATACTGCCGCAAGGCACGTGCATTCCCGGCATCAGCCTGAGCGTTAAAGGCTGCGCCAATGCATTGTGCCAGCGTTTCTTGCCCCTTCAACCCCAGGTTGAAACCGTGCGCTGTGATGGGATGCATCCCCACGGCGGCATCTCCAACCAAAGCTAAACGCCGACCTACGAAGCGATGCGCATATACACCCTTAAGTGGATAAGCATGGCGCGTGCTGACAAGGCGCATTTGTCCCAATCTGGCCCCAACACGTTGGGTAATTTCCGCATTGAATTCATCGCGCGGTGTTGCGAGCAGGCGCTGTATTTCGTGTGCAGGAAGCGTAAGAACTAAAGAGGACGCCATACCATTCACTGGCAGCAAGGCTATCGTCTGTCCTTCATCAAACCATTGCAGGGCGATGTTGTGATGAGGCGATTCATGCGCCATGCGGCAAACCAGCATGGATTTGTGGAAATCATGCACAATAGCGCCAATACCTGCGCGCCTGCGCGTAGGAGAAAAGCGACCATCAGCCCCAACGACAAGACGTGCCTTGATCTGTCCGCCTGAATGATGGACGGCGGCATAATCTTGGCCTTGCCTTACTGTTTCTACGCTGGTGTGTGGCTGGAGGTGAATGCGTTCTTTCTCGCTTGCTGCGGCAAAGAGGGCACGCCGAATGTGGTTGTTAGAAACTAGCCAGCCAAGTGCTTCTTCTCCGCGCCCATTTGTATCAAATGTAAGCGGATGGCGAAAACTTCCTGTTTCCACATGCGCTTCCCGTAAGGGGCAGATAACGCTTTGCGGGATATGGTCCCATGCTTCGCATTCTTTAAGAATACGCATAGAATAATGTGTAAGGGCTATTTCCCGCCCATCAAAGGAAGGTTCTTCCCATACAGGGAGCGGAGAACGTTCTAGCACGGTTACAGAAAGGCCGGCTTTTTCCAATGAAAGGGCCGTTGCCAACCCAACCGGACCACCACCAATAACAACGGCGTCTGTTATATGTGTCATGGTGTTTTTCCATCAGCTGCAAAACTTACCGGCTGGCCTTGCCATGTAGCGGTAAATTCAGCCGGGTCTGGGCGCTTGGGTGTGGGGAGCGGTGCATCTGGTGTGCCGATAAACAAAAAACCTGCCAATTTATGGGGGGCAGGAAAGCCGAGTTCTTCCGCAAGAACCGGGTCATTCACAACATCACCAGAAACCCAAACAGCACCAAAGCCTAATGCATGCAGTGCATTCAGGATGTTCATGGCACCTGCGGCTACAGTCATTTCCTGTTCCCATAAAGGAATTTTATGTTCTGGGCGTAGATGCATGCCCAAAACGAGTGTCATGGGAATTGTGGAAAATCTTTTAAGGCGCTTTTCTTTTTTAAATTCGGGTACGTCCGGATCAAGTCGAACCATACTGGTAACAATACGCTCAGCCAGCAGCGGGCGTGCATCATCTTTTACAATAACATAGCGCCATGGACGTAGCTTTCCGTGATCTGGCGCCCGCATAGCGGCAGCTAAAACCTCGGCCATTTGCGCTTCAGATGGTGCCGGAGCCTGAAGATGATCCGTTGATGCACGGGATAAAAGCATGTCCATGGGTGTCATAGGGATATGTCCGTCTGGATAAGAAACAAAAGATCAGGCCGGGAAGGCTGGCAATGCTTTTCCACCAAGAAGATGCATGTGGAAGTGAGGCACTTCCTGCCCACTATGGAGGCCCGCATTCGTAATTAACCTATAGCCGTTTTCTTCCAGTCCAAGATCAAGCGCAATCTGGCCTGCAGCACGCATAACACCTGCAATTTCTTCTGCGGGTGCTGTTTGGCTGAAATCCATAAAGGAAACGTAAGGGTTTTTGGGAATAATCAGAACATGAACAGGTGCCTTGGGCGCGATATCATAAAATGCCAGAACCCATTCGTTCTCAAAAATAGCCTTGCAGGGGATTTCACCGCGAAGGATTTTTGCAAAAACATTTTGCGGGTCATATGGCCCTCTACCTGTTACAGCCATTTCTGATTATTCCTTTACAGATTTTGTTGTTTTGGAACGTGCGGCTTTTTCTGCAATGCCGCTTGTGCCTTCGCGGCGCTGAAGTTCTGCCCAAACCTGATCTGGGGTAATGCCGGCATCTACCCACAAAACAATAAGATGGTAGAGCACATCAGCGCTTTCACCAATCAGCAGATCCTTACGCCCGGCTACGGCTTCAATCAGGCATTCTACAGCCTCTTCCCCAAACTTTTGGGCAATTTTGTAAGTTCCGCGGGAAAGCAGGCGGGCTGAGTGGCTTACGGAAGGATCTGTGCCTTTGCGGCTTTGCACAACATCATAAAGGCGGTTCAGAACGGAAATATCTGCTTCTGAAATTTCTGGAAGAGAAAGAACCTCTTTATTCTTTTTAGATTTTGTGTCTGTTTTTGCTTCTGTTTTAGAAGGTGCTTTTTTTGTCATGATACGGGTTAACCTGCAAAAGGGGCGGGGGAAGGACGAACCGGCAAGCCAGCTTCTGACAATGCCGCTTTAACCTGAGGAATGGTGAACTGGCCAAAATGGAAAACACTTGCTGCCAGAAGGCCTGTTGCTCCGGCCTTGGCGCCTTCTACAAAGTGTTCCAGCTTACCCACACCGCCAGATGCAACAATGGGAAGCCTTACGGCCTGCGTTGCAGCTTTAAGAAGTTCCAGATCGAACCCTGTTCCTGTACCATCCCGATCCATGGATGTGAGTAGGATTTCCCCAGCGCCACGTTCTGCAACCTCACGGCACCAATCTATGGCGTCTCGCCCGGTAGAAGTGCGGCCACCGTGGGTAAACACTTCCCATTTTCCCGGTGCTGTCTGGCGGGCATCTATGGCAACAACAACGCATTGGCTACCAAATTTGTTGGCCGCTTCGTTTACCAGTTCAGGACGGTTGACCGCGGCGGAGTTCATGGCGCATTTGTCTGCGCCTGCCAGCAGAAGGCGGCGCATGTCATCCGTTGTGCGCACCCCCCCTCCGACTGTGAGAGGAAGAAAGATTTTTTCGGCTGTTTTGCTAACAACTTCTAGAATCGTATCACGGTTTTCATGGCTGGCGGTGATATCCAGAAAGGTCAGTTCATCAGCCCCGGCGGCATCGTAAACAGCGGCCTGTTCAACCGGGTCTCCCGCATCGCGCAGGGAAACGAAGTTAACGCCTTTAACCACTCTGCCGTTTTTAACATCCAGGCACGGAATAACGCGTAGTTTCAGCATCAGCTTAATACCTTCAGGGCTTCTGCTGGGGTTACGCGGCCATCATACAACGCGCGGCCTACAATCACGCCTTCAATGCCCGGAGCGTCCTGCGTGGCTTCCCGCAGAGCAATCAGATGCTCAATGCTGCCAACGCCACCGCTGGCAATAATGGGAATGGAAACCGTATTGGCCAATGTCACGGTCTGTTCCACATCCAGCCCTTCCAGCATGCCATCACGGCTGATTTCCGTGAAGATGATGGATGCAACGCCAGCTTCCTGCATACGAAGGGCCAGTTCAGTTGCCTGCATGTCAGAAACCTCGGCCCAGCCTTCGGTTGCAACGCGGCCAGATCTGGCATCAATGCCCGCAACAATGCGGCCTGGGAAAGCACGGCAGGCTTCACGCACAAGGGCGGGGTTTTTTACGGCAACAGAGCCCAAAATAACGCGGCTGATACCGGCTTCCAACCATGCTTCAATAGCCTTCATGTCTCGCAGGCCACCACCAAGCTGGACGGGAATATCTGTTGATTCCACAATGGAACGTACGGCATCTGCGTTTTCAGATTGTCCGGCAAAGGCACCGTTCAGATCCACAACATGCAGCCATTTAAAACCTGCGGCCTCCCATGCAAGTGCCTGTGCACCGGGGTTGTCTGAATACACGGTGGCATCATCCATTTCCCCACGGCGTAAGCGCACGCAGGCCCCATCCTTGAGATCAATGGCTGGGTAAAGGGTAAGGGGATGCATGGAGGATGCTGTTGTCATGGTTTCAGGCCGCGTTTGCTGAAAGGAAGAGGAAAGGGGGAGATGGTCTGTATCTAATGATTTGGTGAAGTACAGACCGCGCAGGTAAGTGTCGCCCAAGCGGGTATAGAGGGGGTGTGTGCCCCAATGTAGAAAACCTGCCTTACGGAAGAGGGCAATGGCGCCATCCTGTGTTTCAGGCACTTCGGTATTCATAATCCGAAAGCCCATGCTGCGGGCTGCATTTTCCACTTCGTGCAACAAGGCTGTGCCGAGGCCCTGACGCTGCGCGTATGGCGCAATAAACAAATGCGCCAGAGTAACGCACATGGCTTGCAGCTCATTATTACGGGCGCTGCGTACAAGCTGTGCACATCCTACAATCACGCCGTTATGCCGAATAACAAACAGCATACGTTCTGGCACAAGCAGCAGGCCTTTGAAGTAGCGCTCCAGCACCTGCCGCCCTTGTGGCTGAAGCCAGCCAAAGCCGCCACCATCCAGAATGGAAGCATCTACGGCTTCACATAAGGCCTGAAGGTCATCTTCTTCTAGGTTAAGAATGCGTTGAACGCGTTTGTTCCGGGTCATTATACGGGAGCTTTCGGATCCCACCTCAGAAAATTGGCGAGAATCTTGAGGCCAACTGTCTGGCTTTTTTCAACATGGAACTGTGTACCCGCAACATTCCCCTTACACACTATGGCAGGCACGCTGCCACCATAATCTGTGGTGGCAAGCAGAACATCTGTCGCAGTATTTTGGAGTGCGTAGGAATGCACAAAGTATCCATGCGGCGCCTTACCCAAGCCTTGGGTAAGGGGGTGTTGTGTATGAAGCTCCAGCTCGTTCCAGCCCATTTGGGGAAGGCGCAGGCCTGTGGCTTCCATGAGGGTAATTTCCCCCGGAATCCATCCAAACCCTTCTGTTACACCATGTTCCCGCCCGCGTTCAGCCATAAGCTGCATACCAACGCAAATGCCTAAAAAGGGTGTACCATTGGCTGTGGCGTTCAGAATAGAATCTTTCAGGCCCGGGATGGCTTCCAACCCACGGGCGCAATCTGCAAACGCGCCTTGCCCGGGTAGGATGATACGGTCTGCTTGCAGGACAGCTGCGGGTTCGTTGGTGATAACAACATCGGCTGCAATTCCCGAAAGCTCAGCAGCCCGCAGGGCTGCACGGGCAGCGGACGCCAGATTGCCGCCTTCATAATCAACAACGGCGATGGAAAGAGGCTGGGTCATGGAACCCTCTTGTTGCTGGTGACCCTGTCTGATTTCTGCTGACCAATATAATAAGGTGCATGCAGCCCAGACAGGTTTGCGTTCTTCTCGGTTGTGCCCAGCGCTGCAAAACAGGTGTATCGGGCAGGGCTGGGTTATTAACCCGTATAAAAAATTATAGCACGCCTTTGGTGGAAGGAATGCTGCCTTGCGCCCGTGGGTCTGGTTCCACAGCCATACGCAATGCACGCGCAAGTGCCTTGAACGCGGCCTCGGCAATATGGTGGCAATTTTTACCAGCTTTTTCTGTCAGGTGCAGTGTGAGCATGGCGGACATGGCAAAGGCCCGGAAAAATTCTTCCACCAGTTCGGTGTCCAGATCCCCAATGCGATCACGCGTAAACGTGGCATCAAATGCCAGAAAGGGGCGACCGGAAAGGTCAACCACAGCTTCGCACAAAGCTTCATCCAACGGCACAAGGGCGTGGCCAAAACGGCGCACGCCACGCTTGTCCCCCAAAGCCTGTTTTAGGGCCATGCCAATGGCAATGCCTGTATCTTCAACACTGTGATGACCATCAATATAGAGGTCACCTTTTACGGCTACTTTCAGATCAAACAGGGCATGCTTGGCTAATGCCGTTAGCATATGATCGAAAAAACCGAGTCCGGTCTGAATATCGGCCTGCCCGGATCCATCCAGATCAAGGGTGATGGCGATATCGGTTTCGCTTGTAACGCGATGGATGGTGGCTTGGCGCGATGCTTTCATAATGGAAACCAGTATAGCCCAAGATGGGGCATAACACCATGAGGGCCGCGGTGGGCTAAACCCCTCTTTTGTGGTTCAGGCTTCGGGCACATTGTGTTTCAGATCATCCAGCCAGAGGCGGGCGTTGCCATCGGAGGGTGCGCGCCAGTCTCCTCGGGGGGAAAGGCTACCGCCGGGCATAACTTTGGGGCCATTTGGCATGGCAGAACGTTTGAACTGGCTGGTTGCAAAAAAGCGGCGCACAAATACTTCTAACCAGTGGCGAATGGTAGGAAGATCATAAGCTTTTTGCTCGGATGCGGGAAAGCCCGGAGGCCACTGGCCTGTTGAGGCATCCTGCCAAGCCTGTTCCGCCAGAAAGGCCACGCGGGATGGGCTGAAACCGTAGCGCAGAATATAAAACAGCGCGAAATCATGCAGAGCGTAAGGGCCTATGATGCTTTCCGTGCTTTGAGGGCCATCTTTACCGACAGGAATAAGCTCGGGAGAAATTTCTGTAGCCAGAACGTCTGTCAGCACCTTGCCAACAGCAGGAGCAAAATGGCCCGAAGCAATGCACCAGCGGATAAGGTGCTGGATAAGGGTTTTAGGCAGGCCCGCATTCACATTGTAATGCGCCATTTGGTCGCCCACACCATAGGTGCACCACCCTAGTGCTAGCTCGGAAAGATCTCCTGTGCCGATGACAATGCCATGATGTTGGTTGGCCAGCCTGAACAGGAAATCTGTGCGTAGGCCAGCCTGCACATTCTCAAATGTAATGTCATGCACGGGTTGCCCATCTGCATAAGGGTGCCGAATGGTGCGTAGCAGTAGCTCCGCAGCCGGGCGGATATCCAGCGTTTCGTGCGTGATATTCAGTTGGGCCATCAGTGCGTTGGCACTGGCAAGGGTTTTGTCCGTGGTGCCAAAGCCGGGCATTGTATAACCTCGCACAGCACTGCGTGGCCAACCCAGTTCATCCGCTGCACGCACGGCCACCAGTAGGGCGTGCGTAGAATCCAAGCCACCGGAAATACCGATAACCATTGTTTTAACGCCGCTTGTTTTAAGGCGCTGCTTGAGTGCGGATACCTGAATGGTAAAGGCCTCAAAGCAATCTTGTGCCAAGCGTTCTGGAGCGGCAGGTACAAAAGGAAAGCGGGCAACGGGGCGTTTGAGCCCAAGGTTTGCAGAAGGAGGCGTAAGGGTGAAGCTAATGTGCCGCCATGTATCTGTATCTGCTTGGCGCGCTGCATCAGCAAAGCTTCCCATACGCAGGCGTTCTTGCCGCAAAAGCGTAAGATCCACATCGGCAATTACAGCGGTTGCGCCGGAGGGAAAGCGCTCGCTGTCTGCCAGCAGAATGCCATTTTCAAAGATGGCGGTTTGGCCATCCCACGCCAGATCTGTGGTGGATTCACCTTCTCCGGCTGCCGCATAAAGGTAAGCGACAATATTGCGGGCGGAGAGGGATTGGCAGAGCATGTTCCGGGTTTCTGCCTTGCCAACCGTAATGTCACTTGCTGAAAGGTTGGCGATAATTGTAGCGCCAGCCAGCGCAGCGTATGCCGAGGGTGGGATAGGCACCCACATATCCTCACAAATTTCTACGCTGAGGCAGAACGAGGGCACATCCTGTGCTTCAAACAGCAGATCCACGCCAAATGGTACGGTGTGCCCATTGATCTCGATTGTCTGCCCGCGAATATCTGCGCCGGAGCGGAAATGGCGTGCCTCATAGAACTCTCGGTAATTTGGGATGTAGCTTTTAGGAACCACACCCAGAATTTTGCCGGAATGAATAATGACTGCACAGTTATAAAGTGCGTTCTTCCATAACAACGGCGCGCCTACCACCAGCACAGGGCACAACGTGGCAGATGCCTGAGCCAAGGAGAGAAGGGTTGTTCTGGTTTCTGCCAGAAGCGTTTCCTGTTGCAGTAAGTCTTCCAGTGTATATCCGCACAGCCCGAGTTCGGGGAACACACACAAAACTGCACCATCTGCGGCGCATGCTTTGGCAGATTCTAGAATACGCTGCGCGTTTATGGCTGGATTTGCCAGTGCTACGGGCAAGGTGCAGGCGGCTACGCGGGCGAACCCCTGATGGTAAAGGGATCGGAACATGGAAGCAGACACGGTTTTCCTTCCTTGCTGCGTAAAGGCATTTGGGCATCAGTATCAGCACAGGCTGAAAAGCACCAACAGCCCTTTCCAACACAAGTAGGAAAGGGCGGGAGAAAGAAAATGCAATTTCAGGCGTTTTTTTTCATTTTCCCTCTTGCCTATCTGAATGATCATCCGTAAAAGGAGGCCATCCAATGCGGGCGTAGCTCAGGGGTAGAGCACAACCTTGCCAAGGTTGGGGTCGTGGGTTCGAATCCCATCGCCCGCTCCAGATTTTCCTAGAAAATCAGAGCGGTTTACAGAATTCCAGAAATGGAGTTCTGTTTTTTTTGTGCTCATTTCACGGTGTTGAAATACCAAGCCGCACAAACAGTATGCCTGTTTGCGGGCTCAGCGTTTTTATCGGTCATTTTTTAGCTTGTTGTGACTTCACGCTGTTTAGCGTTTTTTTGCACCAATCTGATCCACGGGTGGCGCTCTTCTACCAGTGAGACCACGCGCTGTTTATGTGCCATTTTTTCCGTCACATTGTTGGTCATGGATGTTTGGTGCACACGATATTCAGCCAGCACTTCCGGTACATGGGTGCCGCGCAAACCATATTCGGCCATGGTGCACCAAAGGTCGTAATCCTCCCACCCCATTGCGTCATGGCTTACATAGTACCCACCGGCGGCGGCCCATGCCCATTTGGCTACCAGAGCCATGGCATCAATATAATTGCCTGCCACCAGTTGCATGGGGCGGAAAGGTTCCTGGCCTAACGTTGGGTGTTGGGCGGGGTCTCCAAATTGTTGGATAATTGGGTAGGCGTAAGCTGTTAATTCATCTGTCGCACTTAAAAGTGTTTCACATGCATGTGGTAAAAGCCGATTATCTGCATCCAATGGCAGGAAGAATGGGGTTTCGGCGTAGGCAACACCACAGTTACGCGCACCGCCCAACCCTGCATTGGAATTGGTTTGAAGCAGAATAAGGCGATTGAAGCGCGCCGTCTGTTTTTCCATCCAGCTTTTGATCTGGTTGAGTGACCCATCTGTAGAGCCATCATCAACAACAACAAGATCAAGGGTTGGAATGGTTTGCAGCCGAACGGATTCTAATGCCTCAAGAATGAAGTTTTCGTAGTTATAAGATGTAATAATAACGGTAACGTTTGCTTCTTGCAGGGCATCATGCTGGAACATTACGCTGCAATCAGGAATATCCGGCAGATTGCGTGCCAGATAATGGCCGCGTGCAATTTGTATTTCAGCGGTTTGGGCGGCCTGTTTTTCTCCTTTCAGGCTTTCCATAATAGTACCCATAAGAATGGCTTGGCGTTGTGGGCCAAAGTGCCACAAGGCAGCATGATACGCATTTCGTGCCATGCGGTGGCGCAAATCCGGATTTTCAATAAGTGTGCGTAACGCGGTTTCCCACTCTTCGGGTGTGGTGGCAAACAACCCGGTGCGGCCGTTTTGCACGCATTGGCGGAAGGGTGCCGTTGGGGAAACAATGGAAGGCACGCCTGCTAAAGCGGCCTCAAAAAATTTCAATTCACTTTTGGCATTACAGAATGGATTCTGTGTTTCCAGTGGTGCAATTGAAATATCAAAACGGGCCAGTTCAGAGGGAAGAGCGGGCAAGGTGCACATGTCTCGCCATTCTATCTGATCACGCACGGGTTCAAATTCAGGAAACTCGTTCATGAGCAGAACTGGGCGATGATTTCCTGTTTCACGGAACAGTACAAGCCGGAGATTGGGTTTTTCGTGCAACAAGCGGGCGAGAACGCTGCTAACCTGAGCAAAGTCTTTTTGGTGTGTGCGGGAGCCTGTTGCATAGCCAATACGAATAATCTGTTCATCCGGGTTAAGCTGGCGCATACGATACGCTTTGCGGCTTAAGGCCAGACATTCTGTATTATATATATTAGGTACAGTATAAGTAACGGGCTGATAAACCCGCATAGCATCCGCTAAAGCATCGGTTGGGGCAAACCCGATATCTGTGCGCAAAAGGGTGCGCTGCATATCAGTAAAGACTGTTTCAATACGTTCTTCTGTGGCGCCAATGCTGCGTATGCCATCAATAATATCCATACGTGCAAGGCCAGGAATGAACGTGAGATCATCTGTATCAAAAATAACCGGCATGTTTTGTTCCCGCGCCAGCCGCAGCATGATGTCTACATGGCCACTGAATTCAACACGCCATAGAATCATAACATCCGCCCAGTTGATGTCATCGGGGCCAACGTCTGCGCAGCGCTTCCACTGAGCGGGAAAACCAGCAAGAGAACAGGCAGCCGCATTGCGGATGCAACGGTAATTTACGCCCGGGGAATCGGGCTCACCCGCAACAAAAAGAACATTGAATCCGGAAGGCCGTGCAGGTTGTTCAACAATGGAAATTGAAGCAGCTTCTGGAACTTCGGGAAAAGTAAGCGGCGCGGCTGAGCTGTGCTCCAGCAAAAGTGGAGGTGGAGCCGGAGGGAGTTGCGGAGGGGATTCTACTTGGGGTGGTTGAGGTAGGTCTGGCACGTAGGGAACAACCACACCTTTTACCAAAGCGCGAGCAATAGAACGGATAACGCCGGAAGGTGTTGAAAGATACGTTTTGAGAGCGTTTTGCGCTTCGGTTCGATCAAGAACTTCCTGCGCGAACCGGCCCCATAAATCATGAATGTGTTGGGAATACGCAGAATACGTTTGTTTCAAGGAGTCTATATATGCGGACAGGGCGAGTATGTGGCTGTTAAGGGTATTTGTTTGTTGCTGATAACAAAGCTCTCTCTGTTTTACTGTGCTGATGAAGCCAGTTAAGCGGTCTGTAATTTCCTGTTTTTCTTGAATAAGAGCGTGTTCGTTTTTCTGGGTTTGTTGAAGGGTTTTTTGTAGCGAGTCGATTTTCTGTGCGCTCTGGTCGCTTTCGTGGTGCGTCAGCATTTGCTGGGAAAAAACATGACTGCGCGTTTGTACCAAATCCTGTTTGAGGGTATCTATCTGGGTATGAGCGGCAGTGAGGAGTGCCTTGTTGAACCAGAATTCTCCGGCAAAAGCGAAGCGTTCACGCAGCAGGCTCTTGGTGGTTTTTTCCGTATCCGAAAGGCGGGAATCCGGCGTGAGTAAGGGAAACAGGCAGGCAATCTCTGTGGCCGCCAGAAGGCCTAACCCTGTTCCTTGAGGGAACGTAAAGGCAGGAAACAGAGCAGAAAGGTGTTCCCACGCTTCTGCATGCGACGAGTCTTTTATCCCTTCCAATAGAAGGAGCGTGCCTTCTGGGGCAGTATTTAGAAGGTTCTGAATGGGTTCTGCCGACTGCCACATTCTGGCAGCTATATAAATAACCTGATTGTTATAAGTGATTGAAGATGGAAGTTCTGCCTGAAATGTAAGTTGGAAAGCTGAGGGATGAATATTAAAGCGAAAACTCAGGGTTTCCTTAATGGAAAGGCTGCTTCCAACCAGTAATAATCCGCTAAAAAATGCCTCCTTAAGAATCCATGATAGGAAAGGTATGTTTTCACATCCAGATGTACTATTTTGTATGAGTATAGTTGGGGTGAAAAGCGGAGAATCTTCCAATGATGAAAGAGATTCTGCGAGGGAGGAAGGCACTACAGGCATGTGTCCGGCACGAGTCCAGTTGCGGTGATGAAAAATAACAAACAACACTAGGGGGCTATTCTATACAACTATCAGGAAAATTATAAATATTTGCCATTATAGATTGGGTATTTTTTATTTCATCAAAGAGAGAAATTTCTTACAGTGCTAACGGCTGGCAACGCTGTGCAATGTTGGCCGTTAGCGAAGTAATAACGCTATAATCTGCTTGCGTTTCGTGCAGTATTTTGCGAAGCAGGAAAGGATAGCGTTAGATTGCCGTAGGCGGGTTGGAATTTCTGGCTGGCGCGGCAAAATGTAAAGAAAAAGGACGGATACATGCCGATTATCACGGTTGTCGGTGCGTCCGGTAATGTTCAGGTTACCGTAGACGGCGCACAGAATTCGGCCCTGTACAACCAGGCCACTGACCTGTCGAACCAGTTGAATTCAGTCATCAGCACTCTTGATGCACAGAATCTTTCTGCTGGGGATACAACCTTTAGCGATAGCAATAAGGCAGGCTACGGGGTTATTACCTCTGCTGGTTCTTACCGCGTTGCTGGTAATGTTGATTATCTGAGCATTGGTTCCGATGCCAGCACCCAGCCGGGTACGGCTCTTGATGGCTGGGTGAACGTTAATGCATACGGTGGCACCGCCTCCAGCATGACCGTTCTGGGCGGCACCAACACAGGTATTGCTTTCCGTGCAGGTGATCAGAGCGGCCAGTTCCTGGCTGGATCTGGTGACAACCTGTTCGAAGGCAACAGCCTGTCCACCGCAGGTAACTGGAACATCATGACCGGTAACGGTGATGACACAGTGAACAGTGGTGCAGGTAACAACACCATCTCTGCAGGTCAGGGCCACAACACCATCGATCTGGGCTCGGGCATGAACTATGTTCATTCCGATGGTCAGGACACCATTACAGCAACCGCTGGTCGTCAGAGCGTTACTCTGTCTGGCAGCAGCTCCACGGTTCAGCTGTCTGACAACTCTCTGGTTGTGGATGCCAATGGTAGCCAGCAGATCACGGTTGGTGGTGCTTCCACCGTTACCGGTGGTTCTCTGGATTACATCAACTTCTCCGGTGCTACAGGCACTGTTGAAGGTGGCCAGAACAGCACGATTTCCGCTGCTCATGGCAACCTGCAGACCGAAAACACCGATTCTGCACTGATCAACGTTTCCGACAATCTTACCTTCATTGGCGGCACGGGCGAAACCACCATTACGGCTGGTCACGCTACGATCTTCGGTTCCAACGGTCTGGATATCCATGTTGGTGCAAGCCAGCAGGGCTCTATCGATGGTGCTGGCGCGAACAACCTGTTCGTTGCAAACGATGGTAACGAAACGCTGGATGGTGCATCTTCTGCATTCGGGTTCCAGGCATTCGGTAACAACGCAGGCACAACAGGCACCCAGACCTTCATCGGTGGCACCGCTTCCGATACGCTGGTTGCCGGTGTAGGCGATGCCACCCTGGAAGGTGGTAGTGGTGCAGCTAACGTGTTCGGTTTCCGTAACAGCGTTGCTGGCGCAGATTACACCATTCAGGACTTTGGTAGCGCTGCTAACAACTCTGTTCTGCTGGTTGACTACGACTACACCAAGGCTTCTTTCCAGACAGACGTTCTGGATAAAGCAACACACAACGGTAACAACACCACAATTACTCTGTCTGACCACAGCCAGATTACATTTGTGAACGTTGATACCCTGAACGAAAACCAGTTTTCTGGTCTGAAGTAAGTCTTTAGAACAGGTTTACGTTCTTGCTTAAAAGGAAAGCCGGGCCTTAGGGTCCGGCTTTTCTTTTTGAAATAGGTTGTATAAAAAGATTGTGTGATATTTCAAAAGTATTGTGAAAGAATTAAAGCTTATGGCGTATTCTAAACTGCCGTGTGACACGCCTGAAAAGCAGCAATCTACCGAAGAAGCCCTTACCGCTAGTTATCGGGCCAGTATGCGTATTCAGGCTATGCGCATGGATGGCATAGCCCATGAAGCCTCTTACCTTCGGCATGAACTTTCACAGTCACAACGTCAGCTTAGCGTCTGGCAGCATACATTATCCTGGCGTCTTACGGCTCCGTTAAGGGTGGTCCGGCATTTAAGTAAGGGGCAGCTGCCAACAGGCCGAAAAATTTCGGACGTTTACCATAGGCTGCAAGAAATTTATCAGGATGAAGGTGTGGCAGGGGTGCGGTTTCGTATCTCTCATCGCTTGGCACGTTCATCCATTGGGCGTGCAACTGAACGTCTATTTGAACGTAAACCCGCCACAGGGAGCACTACTGTTGAGGGTGGGGCCAAGAAAAATACAAGTATTTTAACGCATGAAGAAAAAATAAATCAGGTTTATTCCGCAAATGTTAGCAAGGAACGCTTAAAAGATTTTACGCCTCGGGTTCTGATTATTGCAGAGTTATCTTTGCGCCAATGCGCCAAATATCGCGTTTGGCAGAAAGAAGAGCAACTACGGTCTTTAGGGTGGCTTGTAGAGGTTGTTGATTGGCGAGAAACAGAAGAAGCTCTTTCAGCTCTTCAGGTGTGCACAGAGGTTATTTTTTACCGTGTTCCCGCTTTTCCTGCGGTTGAAACACTTCTTAAGGAAACAAGGCGGTTAGAGCTTTCCCCTTGGTGGGAAGTGGATGACCTTATCTTTTCTGCAGAAGATTATAAGCAGAATGGCAATTTGGCCACTTTGGATAAACAGGAGCAAGAAGAGCTTCTTTTTGGCGTTCGGCTTTTTCGTAAATGTTTGTTGTCTTGCGATAAGGCCATTGCCTCTACACGTGTGTTGGCTCAGGCCATGCAGAAAGCCGGCATTCAGCATACCGTTGTTATAGAAAACGCGCTGGATCAGCAGACATTGGATGTGGTGGCGGACATCCGGCAAAATGGTGTGCCCCAGCATGATACGCAGCGCGAGATACGCATTGTGTATGGTTCTGGCACACGTACGCATGATGCAGATTTTAAGTTGGCGGCAGCAGGTATTCTTGCAGCCATGCAGGCAGACCCACGCCTTACATTGCATATTATCGGAGATCTTACTCTGCCATCAGAGTTTGATGCGTTGGGTGGGCGTGTGCAAACCCAGATAGGGTTAGATTACGCTGCTTATATGCAATTGTTGGCACAGGCAGATATTACGATTGCCCCATTAGAACCTACAATTTTCAATGATGCCAAAAGCAATATCAAATTTCTGGAAGCCGCTGTTCTCAGTTTGCCTGTGGTTTGCTCACCGCGCGATGCGTTTATGCAGATTGTACAGGATGGTAAAAATGGGCTTGTCGCACAGACTGATACAGAATGGCGTGATGCCATTTTAAAGCTGGCCGCTGACAGCACATTACGAAAAACACTTGGCGACCAAGCCCGTAAGGATGTTCTGGACCATTATAGCCCAGAAGCCATTGTGAAAAATCAGGTTTTGCCAGCGTTTGGCAAGCCGGAAGTTCAGAAGTCATCAGAATTACGCATTTTATGTGCGAATATTTATTACGAGCCACGCTCTTTTGGCGGCGCAACATTTGTTGCAGAGGAAATGGCTCGCAGGCTTCAGCAGCAGGAAAACACAAAGGTTGCAGTGTTTACATCACGCCCTCCTTTGGCGCAGCGCGGCAAGGCGAGTATCCGCTATTGTATGGAAGGCACAGATATTCTGGGTGTTATCACGCCCCCAGATCATGATTCCGTAGCTGGGTTGGATAATGCCGATGCCACGCAAGCCTTTAAAAAGTGGGTGGAGGCATTTCGTCCTTCAATTGTGCATTTTCATGCAACACAAGGGTTGGGGCTAGGTTGTGTAAGGGTATGTATGGAAAAAAACATTCCTTACGTCATTACATTGCATGATGCATGGTGGTTATGTGAGCGGCAGTTCATGGTGAAAGCCGATGGACATTATTGCTTTCAGGAAAAAATCAACCTGCATACGTGCCAGCTTTGTGTGCCGCATGCACGGCATCTGGCGGAACGTCAGATATTGATGATAACGGGCATGCAGCACGCCGCGCTATTGCTGACCCCTAGTGCCGAGCATCGTGCGCTTTTTGTTGCAAATGGAATTCCGGCAGATAAAATTCGGGTAAACCGGAATGGTTTTTTGTGGCCCAAATCTTCTCATCCACAACGTCTTCCCGGCCAAAAACTACGCTTTGGCTACGTAGGCGGCACAGAAGAAATAAAAGGATACTCTCTTGTAAAACGCGCATTTGAAGCGCTGGAACGAGATGATTGGGAACTGGTTATCGTTGATAACAAGCTGAATCTGGGTATCAAATCTGTTTACACAGGGGCATGGAAAACACAGGGGCGCGTTTCCACAATTCCAGCCTATACGCGTGAGACAATAGACGACTTTTTTAATAGCATTGATGTGCTGCTGTTTCCTTCGCAATGGAAGGAAAGCTATGGCCTGACCGTGCGTGAAGCGTTATCGCGCGATGTATGGGTAATCTCTACCGCCCCGGGTGGGCAGGCGGAGGATATTGAAGACGGAGTGAACGGCACCCTTATTCCGATAGATGGCAGGCCAGAAACCCTGCATATGGCGGTGGAAAACCTTCTGGATACACCCGGATTTATGCAGGACTATGTAAACCCTAATAAAGCGACTCTTGCCACATTTGAACAGCAAAGCGCAGAGCTGGGGAAGTGGCTGCACGAAGTGGCGCAAGTCTCAGGTTAACGCGTTGAACGTTTCAGATGGCCTATCTTCCAGCGTAGGCTATCTGCTGTGCTGATAACGTTATAAAGTGCTCGGCCTTTTGCTGTTGTGGCGGCAGGGGCTGATCTGGATTCGTTTTTGCAAAAGCTATCCATGATCCATTGGTGATCAAAGTTGGACGCTGGGGGAATAACTTCTGGCCACCGGTGTAAGTTCGAAATAGCGAAGCTGTTGTTCCGTAAGAGTTCCCGCTTGATAAAAGGCACCTGTCCAGAAGCAGCAACAGAATACCAGTGCGTGTGCATAGGGTTGGTGGGTAGAAAGCGAGCTAGAGGTGACTGTAGATCGCTCCAGGCTGCCTGAAGAGGAACACCAGCCTCTTGCAGCGCAACGGATAACCCTAATTCCCCATGCCAGATAATTTCATTCCGACTCATTTGTTCAAATGGGAGGGAGAAAACACGCTGCACTGGTGCTGCTTGCAGTGTGTGCTGCGAAAGCCCAACAAACCATGATTGCAAATGTGGTGTGACAAGGCGGGAGGCAACAAGCCCCCAAGCAGGTAACGTATATGCGTGTGCTTGTTTTAGTACATCGGCAAGAGGTCGAAACGGCCCGAAGACACTGTCATTCGCTAAAAGTATGTACGGGGCTTGATCTGCAACGTTTTTTTGGAACAAGAAACGCCATGCTCCAAAGTCCATCCCTCCATTAGGGCGTTGCCAAACGTGAATATTGTTTTTTTCACAGAAAACAATGGTTTCTTTATCTATTGGGGTTTCACCAGAAAGAACCAGATGCAGAATAAAACCGCAATCCAAAATGTTTTTTAGGTAAAACCGTGTAAAAATCGGTAAAATACCGTCTGGTGCGAATGCAGCAAAAAGACATACAGACCCCGCCGGCAAACCTGTGTCTGAAAAGCCACATGATCCGTTTTTGCTGACAGGATCGGAAGGATTTAAAAGATGCTGCATTTTTTAAGTTGGTTTTTTCATCAAAATGTGACTACAAGCCCTTAAAGCATAGGCATGATAGCCAAATAATTCTTGTGCATACAGTTCTGTCTGAAAGGGAGTTAGTACTTCATGAGCAAGGCCTTTATTGCAGCAGTGATCCAGGACTCGATCAACTGCACCGGCGTTGCCGCCAATCAGGCAGCGAATGACCTTATTGATGCAATTGTAGAAGAACTGAAGCGTGAAGGTGGTTTTACACTTCCTTCTTTCGGAACGTTTACAGTGCGTAAGACCAAAGCTCGTAAGGCCTTGAACCCTCGCACAGGTGAGCAGGTAAAGGTCAAAGCTGGCAAAACGGTACGCTTTAAAGCAAGCCCGAATCTGAAAAAGGCTGTTTAAGCCTGAACAATCGGGTAGCTGCATAAGCTTTGGAAAAAGCCTTACGGACATTGTTCCGTAAGGCTTTTTTTATCAGGAATGCTCGGGGGTAATGTCTTCCAGCCTATCCAGTTTGCGCAGGCCGGGAAACAGCGTCATCCAGATTCCGCTAATGCATAATGTGCCAATACCGCCTAATACAACGGCAGGAATCGGGCCAATAGCAGCGGCCAGCATACCGCTTTCAAATTCCCCCAACTGGTTGGATGAACCAATAAAAAGCATATTCACCGCAGAAACGCGGCCACGCATTTCATCTGGCGTGCCAAGTTGAACCAGTGCTCCGCGCACCATAACGCTGATCACATCCGCTCCGCCCAATATTGCCAACATGACAACTGAAACGGCGATGGAGCGAGAAAAACCAAAGGCAATGGTGGCAAAACCGAAAATGGCAACGGCTGCAAACATCCACAATCCAGCATGTCGCCCTAAAGGATGACGGGCTAAAATAGCAGCCACCAATAATGCACCAATACCAGGAGCAGCCCGCAGCAAGCCTAATCCCCAAGGGCCTGCATGCAAAATATCATTTGCAAAAATGGGAAGCATGGCTGTTGCCCCGCCCAACAGAACGGCAAATAGATCCAGAGAAATAGCGCCTAGCATAGTGGGCTTGCGGCGTAGAAAAGCAATGCCGCCGAAAACTGCGGCTAGGGTTGCAGGCTGTTTGGCGCGGGTTGGAAACTGCAATTTCATGGAAAAAGTACAAAACGCGGCAATAGCAAAGCTAAGCGCGCACAGTGCATAGCATACCCCTGCGCCCAAACCGTATAGTAATCCGCCCAAAGATGGCCCTGCGATACAGGCAACCTGAAACAGGGAGGAAGAAAGAGCCGCTGCACGTGGAAAGAGTGCAGGAGGAACCAGAGAAGGCAGAAACGTTTGCTGCGCGGGTGCTTCAAAGGCGCGGCAGATGCCAAATACCACCACAAGCCCGTAAATCATGAGGGAGGTCAGGTGATGCGAGAATGAGGCATACGCCATGAACGCCGTAGCAAGCGCCTCGATCACCTGGCACGAGATAACAATACGTTGCCTGTTATGCTGGTCTGCTGCGTGCCCGGCAGGGAATATAAACAGCACCATAGGTAGAAATTGTGCCAGCCCCACAAAACCCAATGCGGCTGCACTGTGGGTAAGAGCATAAACCTGCCACCCTACAGCGACTGCCTGTACTTGAGATGCAAAGGCAGAAAGTGTTCTTCCTCCCAGAACAGCAGGAATACCCTGTTGCTTCAAAAGCGAGGGAGGCGGCGCAGAAGGGTGTGTCATGAGAACGGGGGCAGTCTGATAGAGCAAAAGAAAAAGCACTAATGGCGTTTTCTATCAGAGAAAAGAATATTCCGTAACGTCAAGAGTAAGTGTGAGTATAAGAAAACTTGCTCAGAATAGTTTTACACTGCGTGATAGAGTATTATAAAAGTATTTCAGAATTTAAAGACATATAAATAAATATAGAATTTATTTATGGTTGTTTTGGAAAAATACAAATTTCAATAATACATTGAGTATGAATATATTCATTCAGTTTTTATAAAAATCAAAAACACGAGTATTTTTTAAAGAGATTAGGTTCTGGCTGGGGCGGGAGGATTCGAACCTCCGCATGGCGGAATCAAAATCCGCTGCCTTACCGCTTGGCTACGCCCCATCAGCATTAAGCTGCCAGTGCCGCTCTTTTAAGGCAAACTGGCAGCTTTCGTAAAGTCTGTTTTTCAGATCTTTGTCAGAAGAAAGATTAATTGCCTTCTGCAAAGCTAGAATCTGCATCCGGAAGCGCCTCAAGATCTGGCAATCCGTCATCCAGAGAGGCCGCTTCATCACCTGCGGGAAAGAGACCAAAACGGCCAGCTTTGTCTAATGCCAGATCCAGAGCCGCCATGGTGCTGCCCATATCGGGGCTGTCATCTTTTTCCCATGCACGCAAAGTGTGGGTCCATATGCCCACAATCATGTTCACGCGTACAAATCCGCCTAGCCCGTTGGCGCTAATGCCTGCGGCATCTGCCATCCAGCGCATGCTTTCAAGCGTGGCACCACCGAGAATGAGAGCCAGGGGAGGGTCCATCGGCAGGCTGCGCAGCACAGAGCTGAGACCTTCACGGTATTGCTGGAATACATCCAGCCGGCGCATCAACAGGTCAAACAGGCGTTCACGCGTGTTGCCGCTTACTGTGTCATCAGCCAACGCGACATCATCCGCCATGCGCCCAAGACGAAGCAAGATGGAAGCCTTAAGCGGAAAGCGCTGCCGTGCCTCACGCAGGGAAAGGCCTGCATCACGCGCGGCATCCAATACAGAAATGTGAGACCAACCACGTTCTGCAGAAAGTGTTAGAGCTGATGAAACCAGCGCTGCATCAAAATCATCATTGTCCATTTAAAAACCTGCGCGAGAAGAAAGAGAAAATATAATCAATGGGCATAAAGGCAAAAATCAGGATGCAAGTTCCTTGGCGCGCTTAACAGCAGCAGCAATGGCGGTTGAAACAGCCTGTGGCCATGCATCGGAGGCCATCAGAACTTTCAACGCGGCTTCTGTGGTGCCACCGGGGCTTGTAACGTTCCGGCGTAATTCTGCGGCATCGGTGGGAAGCTGATGCAACATCTGCCCCGCACCATAAATGGTGCCGCGCGCCAGTGCACGGGCGGTTGGTGCGTCTAACCCTTGTTCTATGCCCGCCTGTTCTAGCAGTTCAGCCAAAAGGAAAACATAAGCTGGTCCGCTGCCAGAAATAGCGGCTACGGAATCAATCAACCCTTCCTGATCCACCCATACGGTTTCACCCACAGCGCTGAGGAGTTGATCACACTGCTTTTTCTGCTCTGCGGAGGCTTCGGGCGGTGCATAAAGCCCGCTCATGCCTGCACCTAGAGCCGAAGGCGTGTTGGGCATGCTTCTGATAATAATGGGAGAGGCCGCAGCGTTCCCTTCCCGATAAGCTGCCAGCAGGCTGGCAATGGTGCGGCCAGCCATAACGGAAAGCAGTGTGGCGTTAGGGAAGTGTTGGGCCAGTTCTGCCAGAACGCCATTGGCTTTCTGGGGTTTGACGGCAACCAGAATAATATCTGGCGTAAAATCTGCCGGAATGGCTTCTAGAGAGCGCACAACACGGTGGGGAGCCGGAAGCTCCGCTAGGTGCCGGTCCATAACTACAGAAGGGGCTAATCCATGCGCTAGCCAGCCTTCCAACATGGCACCACCCATTTTACCGCAACCGACGAGAAGGATGGAGGGCAGGAGGGGGGTGTTTGTCATTATGCTTCTCCCTGACAATCAATCATGGCTGTTGCGAGTGCCGTTTTGGCATCCAACCCTGCGTGCAGAAAAAAGCGAAAAGCAGGGTAAAAACGTTCGCATTCAGCCAACGCAATGTCGATCATATCTTCAAATACATCGGTAACGGATGGTGTGCCGCGCAACAGCAGAGCATGGCGAAAGAGCAGAACGCCGTCTTCTGTATCCAGGCTGAAATGTCCAACCCATATCTGCTCATTCGCCAGCCCGATCAGTTCGTACAGATCGGAATGCTGTGTGGGTGCTGCCTTAAGATCAAACGCGCAGGTAAACAGAATAGCGCCCAGTTCGGCTGACCATGAAAAAAACAGCCCGTAATCACACCAGCGGGAAGGGGCTTCTGCTGCCATTTCCGTTGGGGTGCAGCGTTCAAATGTCCAGCCATGCCCACCAATTACCTGTTCCATGAGATCAAGCGGGTTGGTGAGCATGGAGGATGCTTCAGAGGTCAATGCTGGCATGGGGGTGCTCCGTGCCTGCGGGAAGGCAGAAAAGAATATTTAAGGGGAAGTGTGGCTTCAGCCGTGGTGCTGGTGCCCGTGGTCGTTGTTGTTATGGGCCAGCTTGTGTTCTAGAGCCGTTACGCGTTCTTCCAACGCAGCCAAGCGGCGTTCGGCCTCTTCCTGCCCAATACGCGCCTGGGCAGCCAGATCACGCATCACTTCAAATTCTTCACGGCGCACAACCTGTAGGCCAGTCAGCACTTCATCTACGCGGCTGCGAACAATAGCGTTAATTTCTTCGCGCACACCTGTAAGGGCGGAAAAAGCTCCACCGGCCACGCCGGCAAGATCATCAAAAAAGCGCGGTTTGTCAGCCATAGCCGGTTTCTCCATCATTCTGGTTTGCGGCATAAACGTTAGCAAAGTGTGTTTATGCCGTTATCTTACGTTCTGGGCTTTATAAAGAGTATGAGCGCCAGATGCCACGCCTTACTTTTAGCGGCTGCGGGATATATGGGTATCAGCCATTCATATGGTGCCGGGCATCCATTGACCGCGCCTTTGAGCGTTCCCATTATTATAAGTAATGTCATGAAAAAAACTGTGGGCGCGCGCATGCTCTTTTATGCGGCCTTCAGGGATATGGAGAAAGTGATTTATGAACAATTTAACGGCGGAGGCATATCTTAAACCCCGTCTGGAAGCTTTTGTGAAAGAGGCAGAACAGGCCGGGTATTCCCGTGATGTTGTGATTGCTCTGCTTATGAGTTTGCTGGATACGGATAATTTTTCCGATTCCAGCCCTGCTAAGCAGGGAGGTGCCGCATGAGCGTGCGTGATCCGTATGACGTGCTGGGTATTTCTAAAAGTGCCAGCCAAGATGATGTGCGCAAGGCCTATCGTAAATTAGCCAAAAAATACCATCCCGACCTGAATCCTGATGATAAAAAGGCCGAAGAACAATTCAAGGCCGTTAATCAGGCCAATGATCTGCTGTCTGATCCAGAAAAGCGCGCGCGTTTTGACCGCGGTGAAATTGATGCTGCCGGGCAGGAACGCCACCCCGGTTTTGGTGGCGGAGGCAGCGGGTTTAATGATTTTGGCGGGGGTGCGGGTGGCTTCCGCTATAGTGGCGGCCCCGGTGGCGCCAGCGGCTTTACAGAAGAAGATCTGAGCGATCTGTTTGGCGGCATGTTTGGTGGCGGTGGCCGGGCGCGGCGTTCTGGCCCACGTAAAGGGGAAGATCGGTCCTATACGCTTAAGGTCAGTTTTCTAGACGCTGTAAACGGCGGTAAATCCCGCATTACCTTGCCAGAAGGCAGCACGCTGAATGTGACAATCCCTCCGGGGATAGAAGACGGCAAAGTGCTGCGCCTGCGTGGTAAAGGTGCCCCCGGTGTGCAAGGTGGCCCAGACGGAGATGCGCTTATTACCGTTACCGTGATGTCTGACCCCACATATACGCGGGAAGGGAATGATCTGCGGGAAAATCTGGATGTAGATCTTAAAACCGCTGTGCTGGGTGGGGCTATTATGGTGCCAACCCCAACAGGAACGGTGAAGATGAATGTGCCTGCAGGTTCAGATACGGGCACCGTATTGCGGCTTCGTGGCAAAGGCGTGCAGGCGCACGGCGCCCGCCCCGCAGGTAATCTGTATGTGACGTTGCAAGTGAAAATTGGCAAGCCAGATGCTGCTTTGCAGGAGTTCCTGAAAAATTGGAATCCTGCAGAAGAAAAGTAATTCAGGCCGATAAAATCTTTCCTCGCCCATTATATTTTGGGCGGGGAAAGTGGCGGAAATTCAGATATCAGCCGTCATCACGATAAAGTGGGATCTCCATTTTATGCCCATCTTTTTGAACCAGAACCAATTGAGCCGTATTTTCTGAAAGACGTGTCAGCGTAGCTGTTACGTCTTCTTGCTGTCCTTCCCATACCTCGTTGGATTTACGCGCCAGGGCAAAGTGGTTTTGCTTTACAACTTTGCTAATGTTGTCCGGCACAACAACCACTAGGCGTGCTGCGGGGCCAACAGCGCGGTTACCCATAATGGTAATGGGTTCCATAACCATTGTGACAGCCCACTTACCCATAAAACTTGCAATGGAATAAGGCTGAGCTGGCGCAGCTTTTTCTGTTGTAGCCGGTTTCTCCGGAGTTTGGGCAAACACGGGGGAGACAAGGAGGCTGGTGGCAAGAAGGGCCGAAGCAATCTGTTTCAAGTCTGAAACTCCAAATGAATTTCTTCTTATGTGAACCCCGGGCAGGGGTGGCGTCCACCCCATTTTAGGAAATGGGGCAACCCTATGGCCCTTGACGAAAGAGACAATCGTAGCCAGATAAGTGCTATGAACAAATCAGCATTGCATAAAACGAAAAGGGCACAGGTATGAGCGAAGCAGAACAGCAAAATAGTGTGGTTTCTTCTGCTTCTGCAGCTTCTGCTTACAACACCATTTCTTTTAAAGAATGCTGCCAGATGGCTGGTGCCATGTTTTTTGTATTTTCTTGTCTGGCTTTGGGCCTGCACGCCATTTATTACGCAGGGTATTAATAAAAAGGCCGGTTTCCCGGCCTTTTTGTTTTACTCGTGGCGAAGCGTCACAACAAGCACATCACGATAAGCCGGTAAGGCAGGGTTTACTGCCTGTACGGGGGTGACCCCATGATACACACGGCTATCATTTACAAAAGCTGTATCCAGCGGGTTGGTGAGCGTAAAGCCCCCCACGCGTTGGCGGTTGAGATCGTGAATGGATGTTTCTCCGCGAACAATATTTTCTCTGCGGATCATCACAACACACACCCAATCCACGCCATCTCGGTGCAAACCTTCCGGCGTGGGCTGCCCGGCAGCATCTTTACTGGCTTCAATTCGGAACTGATGAATTTCTGCATGCCATGCCGGAGGGCGCTGTTTGGCTGGTGTCATATCCACGGCCAGCCGGTGCATAAGTTTTAGAATGGACAGTAAAGCCGGGTTCTTACCAATTTCTGGCAATACCGGCTGAAACCAACGTTCAATCCCTCCATTCAGCGTATTGTAATCACGGCTCTGGTAATGGGGTTGATGTGGTTTACGCAGGATTTCCTGATCGGAAAGTGAGAACGTGGCATAGCGGCGGCGGCGATACCGCCCGCCATCCGCCATATACCGGTCACACCCCAGATCATTCCAGCTTGCGGCAAACTGGTCCCAATCAGCTAACCCAAAATCTTGCAGGATAGGGCGCATGCTTGCCGCTTGCAGGAAGGCAAAGCCCTCCTGCGCCAGCGGTTTTTCAATACAATCAAGAGGGGCTGCCCCCCCTGAAAGGTTCAACCCTGTTTCAGGCATGTGGTGGTTCTTTTGCTGCAGGCGGTGCTTCTGGAGCAGAAGATTTGGCTTCTTCCTGCACCTGAGCTGCCCGTTGGTTAATTTTTTCAAGCAGTTCTGGCGGCATTGTATCCATTGCCAAATGGACCGGGGTGCCAGGCGGCGTGGTGGAGTAGGATGTTGGTGTATAGAATTTTACGCCCTGAGCAGCCATGCGGTTTGCAATGCGGCGGTAAAATTCGCGCTGCACTTTCCACTTCATCATAGGTGCGGTTTTGATGGAGCCAACCAGCACAGCGCCGTTTCCGTCCGAACTATCAACACCCAGATCAACGTAGT
Source organism: Acetobacter sp. AAB5 (assembly GCF_050106715.1). Classification (NCBI taxonomy): domain Bacteria; kingdom Pseudomonadati; phylum Pseudomonadota; class Alphaproteobacteria; order Acetobacterales; family Acetobacteraceae; genus Acetobacter; species Acetobacter sp. AAB5. The sequence goes on along the minus strand of NZ_JBNIEW010000004.1, from coordinate 77,385 downwards.
CAGACAAGATGATGTTCTTGTAAGCGTCTTCCTTGCGCATTTCCTGAACGGTGTCCTGCATGATCTTGGCAACTCGTTCGCTGCTTTCGGTCAGATCCACCGTCTGATGCACAATAACCTGGTTAAACCCACGGGCAGTATTGGCAATGGAGGTTACGGACGAGAAGGGGATGATATGCAAGTCACCATCCACAGAGCGTACGCGCAATGTACGGATGGAAAGATGCTCAACAATACCAGCAATCCCGCCGGTAGTTACCCAATCGCCGACCTGAATGGCATCTTCTGCCAACATGAAGAAGCCGGTGATAACGTCTTTAACCAGGCTCTGTGAACCAAAGGAAAGACCAACACCCAAAATACCAGCGCCTGTGAGCAAGGGGGTAACGTTAATACCAATCTGAGACAGCGTGGTGACTGTTACAAAAATGATAATAACCGCCAGCAAAACGGTACGGATAATAGGCAGCACAGTGCGCAGGCGTGCCGCACGTGCCGCCTGTGCGCTGGATGTGTAACGGGTAATCTGTTTTTCCAGCAGGCCGTTTACGACCTCCCATGCAACAGCAGCAACTGTCATGCCGATAAGCAGGCAGATGGCAGCACCAACCAGACGTTCACCCAGCGCAGAACTAAAGAAGAAGCGGAAGCTGGGAATGCTCCAGCTTTGCGCCAGACAGACGGCGGTAATAAAAATAATGGCAATGGTAATAATCCGGCGCACGAACGGATAATAGAAATCCGCGCGCTTTTGCATGCCCGGATAACTGGCTTCCAACGTGGGGCTAATACGGAATAGCTTATCCTGCAAACCATAAGCCAACAGGGCAATAACGCGGGAAAGCACCAGGCAGAGGAAGGTCAGCAGTGTTCCGCGCAGGATCCACTGATAGCCTCCTTTAAGATGTGCAGCCCAGACAAACCACAATGCCATGTCTAGGAACATCACAGGCACCCACCACACATGCGCCAGCGTGCCAGCAAAAGCCCAGAGGGCATTTTTACGCATGTTGGATGAGGGTTGCAGGGCCCGTGCCACAATATGGCGGAGCCGCCAGATAAAGGCTGCAATAATTAGATGCTGGATCAGCACCACAGCCCGCTGCATGGCGTCTACACCGCGAGGGCTGAGATCGAACTCACTCCCCAAGGTAGAAAGACAGATCACAATGGAAGGGGCTGCCACCAGCACGTTCCACCAGCGTGTGAGCAGGCGTGCTGTTTCATCCGATGCAGGAATAAGGCGGATAGCGTAAGAGCGGGGCGCCAATGTTGTTTCCACAACCAGATATAGCCCACGCGCAATGGCGTAAGCGTTAATAAGGGTGAGCGAAACAGTATGAGCTTGCGCTGTGGTGGTTAAAAATTCTGCGCCCAAATAACCAACAAGCAGGCACACTCCAACAGGCAGAAGTTTGATAAGGAAGTGCAGTGCATTATACGGCACGCGGACTAAATAGCGTAAAACCTCGGTGCCGCGCCGTTGGTCATTTTCACGCGTTTGGGTGGTATTCGCATCATTTGCTGCTGCGGCATCGCTACTATCAGCTGCAGCAGCAGATTCAGCAGAGGCCTCTAGCCGCTTTTCTCGGTTTTCTGCATGTTGCGTTACAGAGTTCAGCGGTTTGCGCATTGCAATGCTGGTGGCGCGTTCCAGAACCAGAGCAAGGCCAATAATCAGCAGGGCACGGCTAAACGCATCAATCAGGGTCTGCCGAGAGGCCGGGTTGCGGATTTCGTTTTTGAACCACGGGCCAACAACACTCAAATCTTTAAAAAGACTGGTAAAGTTGTTCAGGTAGCCATGGATCGAACTTTGCAGCGTATCCAATTCTGAATGGACATCACTGTCTATAACAGCGTTATCTGCCTGCGGTTTGGCAGCCGCTGGGGCAGGTGCCGCTTTAGGTGTGGCGGCAGGTAAGCCCTTGGCCATAAGGGAAAGGGTTTTGGAAAAATCTTCCCGCTTTTGCGGATCGTTCAGAACGTTCAGTAACTGCTGCGCGTCCTGTTGTGTCAAACCGTTGGTTTGAGGAACGGTTGCTGCCGTATCTGCGCGCGCATGCGTAACAGGGAAAAGAAACCCCAATCCCAACGCAAACAGGCAAAAAAGCCGACAAAGCCATGCAGCCAAAGAAGGCGACTGAGGCGGAGAGGGTGAAAAGGATAGACTCTGATCCGGACTATTGGCCGCCATGGGGGCGCTGCATCCTTTGCTGAACGGGTAAAAATATCCAAGGGCACGCAAGCAACAGCCATGCCCAGTCTGCCTCTAGGGTAGGAGGCAAATTGGGCAGTATCAAGATGATGCGTGTTGATAGCAGTTGTTCAGAAAGGAGCGGGTAAGCTACCGGTGTGGTTGGAAGGGCGCAACTTGCTGTGTTTCTGCCCGGATAACCAATGTGCCAGCTATAAGATCATGCAACCCCTGCTTGCGCCGCGTAAACGCAACCATAATGACGCCGATATACAGCAGTGGGAAAGAAATAAACGCCTTAATGACAAAGCGCAGAATAGCCTGTGCCAAGCTGATCTGCCCGCCTGAAAGTGTGACGACTTCCAACCGGCATACCCGTTTGCCGGGTGTGCCACGGAGGGAAGATGCCTCAAACAACACGTAATAGACTGCCGGAATAAGGGCGAGCAGCAGGCTGGCGAGTGGCCAAGGCCCTGTGTGAATGTGTGGAATAAGAACGGAGATATTTTCAGGCTGCACGAAGGAGGCCACATCCACCACATTCATGCTTTGCCCAGAGCCATCAAGAGGCAGCTCCTGCCAATTGACAGTGACATTGGGTGCAACAAAAAACCCCAGAACGGTTTCTATTGCCCCAAGAATAATGCCATCAATCAGAAAGGCCCATACCCGCCACCAGAAGCCAGCGTAAATCCATACAGGAGCGGGCGTGCCGGGCTGCATTCCATAAAAATCGCCAGAAGGTGCCCCCCAGCCGGGGGGCGGTGCCGAATTGGACATAAGAGCCTGCTCCGCAGGAAAGATAAGTAAATAAACAGTTGGGGCAGATAGTGGCGCTTAGCTGCGGTAAGATCCGTTGATATCAATATAGCCGTGGGTTAGATCGCAGCTCCAAGCCTGAGCGGTGCCTGTGCCAAGGCCAAGATCAACTGCAATATCGATTTCCTGCCCTTTCATATGCGCCACCACGGGGGTTTCGTCATACCCCTCTACAACGGTACCGTTACGGGCAATGCAGACACCACCAATAGAGACAGAAAGCGTATCGCGGTCTGCGGGTTCCCCACATTTGCCAACAGCCATCACAACGCGGCCCCAGTTGGCATCTTCCCCCGCTACGGCGGTTTTCACCAGTGGGGAATTGCCAATGGCCATGGCAACACGCCATGCAGATTGATCGGATACAGCGCCGCTGACCTGAATGCTCATCAGCTTGGTAATGCCCTCACCATCCCGAATAACCAGCAGGGCGAGATCATGCAGAACGGCGTTCAACGCGGTGCGGAAATCAGCCAGTTCTGGGTTTGTTAGAGCATCTGTGGTGGCGGCAATATCGGGATTCTGCGCGGCCCCGGTTGCAAACAGCAGCACCATGTCAGACGTTGAGGTGTCCGAGTCCACCGTAATGCAATTGAAGGTTTTTTGGATACCCGCACTCAGCAGGGTTTGCAGTACAGATGCGGGCAGCTTTGCATCTGTTGCAACAAAGGCAAGCATGGTGGCCATGTCTGGCGCGATCATGCCACTGCCTTTGGCGATACCCTGAATAATAACTTCCGTGCCTTTGAGTGTGGCCTTGCGCACAGCCACTTTGGGGAAGGTATCCGTGGTCATGATCCCGCGTGCGGCATCTTCCCACCCGTTTTCCGAAAGGGCGGTATGCAGTGCCGGAAGCGCAGAGGTAATGCGCTCAGCAGGCAGAATTTCCCCAATAACACCGGTAGAAGCTAAATAAACATTTTCGGCAGAACAGCCTGCCAGTTTGGCTGCGGCTTCTGCTGTGGCTTCGCATGTTTTGCGTCCGGCTTGGCCGGTAAATACGTTGGCGTTCCCGGCATTTACAACCAATGCGCGGGCCTCACCTTTGGGCAGAATAGCACGGCACCAATCTACAGGTGCGCCGGGGCATTTGGATTTGGTAAATACGCCCGCAACTGTGGTGCCGGGGGCCATTTCTGCCAGAACCAGATCTGTGCGGCCTTTATAACGAATACCAGCAGCAATAGCGCCAAGGCGAATCCCACGCACAACACCAAGTTCCGGCATTGGCAGGGCCAGGGGGGAAACGGGGATTGTCTGCGCCATCTGGCGGTATCCTTAAAGGGTATCTGTGCAAAAACCTCGCCCTGCATATAAGGGCGAGGTTTGCGATTTAATGGTTTTATTTCTTGGGCGCAGCAGCTGGTGCTGGTGCATCAGCCAGTTGCTTGCCAGTATTGGGGTCAAAACGCACGATTTTAACCTGATTGGTGGCTTTATCCACGGCTTCACGCACATATTTCTGGATAAGAGCCTGACGGATTTTGTCCCGTACAGAGTCCAGTGTGGGAACCGGGTCTGTGCGTGTGTCCAGCACCTGAATGACATGGTAGCCATACTGGCTTTTTACCGGAGTGCTGCTGATTTCGCCCTTTTTCATGGCGAAGGCAGCATCAGAGAAGGCCGGGATCATGTCTGTTTTCTTGAACCAGCCCAGATCACCACCGTTCTGCTGGGCGCTGCCCTTGTCGGTAGAAACTTCTGCGGCCAATTTACCAAAATCTGCGCCAGCCTTCAGCTTCTTGATAACATCATTAGCTTCAGCTTCGGTTTTTACCAGAATATGGCGGGCATGCACTTCTTTTTCGGCTGGCTTGCCTGCGTAATTCTGATCATAATACTGCTTAACGGCATCATCATTCAGGTGTGGCATAACCTGCTCAGACAACCACGCATTCTGCAATGCAGTGTTGGAAGCATTCACCATCATCTGCTGGGTTTCAGGTTTTTTGTCCAACCCTTCTTTCTGCGCCGTAATCAGAATGGCTTTCTGGTCTGCTAACTGGTTGACCAGCATGGGGAAAATAAGGTTCGGGGGAAGCTGGCGCATCTGCGGTGGCAAAGAGATCATGGCCGTCTGCACATCAGACAGCGTGATTTTTTCACCATTCACGGTGGCTACCACAGCGTTGGGGTCTGCTGGCTTTGCAGGTGCGGCCGAAGCTGCGGGAGCGGGGTCTGCTGCAAAGGAGGGCGTGCAAAGGGTGGTGGTAGCAAAAAGAGCTGCTGCCGCCAGGCCAAACGCGTGGGGAATAAGCCGCATGTGTATTAAAACCTTTAAAGCCATTAAAACCTATTTATCCTGTATGAAGGAGGGCTTTCCACCCGGCAACCCCTGTTTCAATCCTGCTTCCACCGGTACGGTTGGTTGACCGCAACCCGCCCCGGTCCTATTTTGCACGGCAAGCCAGCCATGCCAGTGTCCCTTGCTGCATTACCATTTGGGGTAGTGCAGGGGTAAGGGGCCGCATTGTTCCGGAAAGGTGTTCATGCTTTCACGCTTTGTCCGCGCCCTGTTCGGCACCGCCAACGACCGGACGCTTAAGATATTTCAACGCCGGGTGCCGGAGATCAACGCGCTTGAACCACAGGTACAGGCGCTGGATGATACCGCCCTTTCTGGCAAAACGCAGGAATTCCGAGATCGGATCGCCAAAGGCGAAAGTCTGGATGATCTGCTGCCCGAAGCCTTTGCCGTGTGCCGTGAGGCCTCGCGCAGGGTGTTGGGGATGCGGCATTTTGACGTGCAGCTGATTGGCGGCATGGTGCTTCATTCTGGCCGAATTGCAGAAATGCGCACCGGGGAAGGTAAAACCCTGGTGGCCACGCTGGCTGTGTATCTCAGCGCGCTGGCGGGCAAGGGCGTGCATGTTGTGACTGTGAACGACTATCTTGCCGCGCGTGACGCGGCAGAGATGGGGCGGCTTTACAGTTTTCTGGGCCTGACAACGGGCGTGATCGTGCCCAATATGCCCGATGATGCGCGCCGCCAAGCTTATGCGTCTGATATTACCTACGGCACAAACAACGAATTCGGCTTCGATTATCTACGCGATAATATGAAGTACCAGTTGGGCGAAATGGTGCAGCGCCCCTTCTACCACGCCATTGTGGACGAAGTGGATTCGATTCTGATTGACGAAGCCCGTACCCCCCTGATTATTTCCGGGCCGGCGGAAGACAGTTCAGATCTATATCGCGCAGTGGATGCCGTGGTCGCCCAGCTTGTGCAGGACCCGACCACCTTTGAAAAAGATGAAAAGTTCCGCACTGTTATTCTGACAGATGCAGGTTCTGACCATGTGGAAAATCTGCTGCGTCAGGCTGGCGTGCTGGATGAAGGCGGCCTTTACGATCTGCAGCATGTCGCTGTGGTGCATCATGTTCAGCAGTCTTTGCGCGCGCATACGTTGTTCTCGCGGGATGTAGATTACATCGTGCGTGATGGCAAAGTGGTGATTATTGATGAATTCACCGGCCGTATGATGGAAGGCCGCCGGTATTCCGATGGCCTGCATCAAGCGCTGGAAGCCAAGGAACACGTGGAGGTTCAGCAGGAAAATCAGACGCTGGCTTCCATTACCTTCCAGAACTATTTCCGCCTTTATCCCAAGCTTTCCGGCATGACTGGCACCGCCATGACAGAGGCGGATGAGTTTGCAGAAATCTACAATCTGGATGTGGTGGCTATTCCTACCAACCGTCCGGTTGCGCGTAAGGATGAGGACGACGAGATTTATCTAACAGAGCAGGAAAAGTTTGCTGCTGTTGTTAAACTCATTCGGGATGTGCACGAACGCGGCCAGCCGATTTTGGTCGGCACCACGTCCATTGAAAAAAGTGAAGCGCTCTCAGATCTGCTGAAGAGCGAAGCTATTCCACATCACGTGTTGAACGCCCGTTTCCATGAGATGGAAGCCAAGATTGTGGCGCAGGCGGGTGCGCCGGGTGCCATTACCATTGCCACCAACATGGCTGGCCGCGGCACGGATATTAAGCTCGGCGGCAATGTGGAAATGCTGATCTCCCAAACCTTGGGAGAAATGGAAGATTCCCCAGAGCGAGACGCGGCTGAAAAAGAAATCCGTGATCGCGTTGCGCGAGATCATGATATCGTGCAGCAGGCTGGTGGCCTGTATGTTGTTGGTACGGAACGGCATGAAAGCCGACGCATTGATAACCAGCTGCGCGGTCGTGCTGGCCGTCAGGGTGATCCCGGTAATTCCAAATTCTTTATCTCGCTTCAGGATGACCTGATGCGTATTTTCGGTTCAGACCGCATGAGCGGAATGTTCCAGAAAATGGGCATGAAGGAAGGCGAGGCCATTGTTCATCCATGGTTGAGCAAGGCGCTGGAACGGGCACAAAGAAAAGTTGAAGCCCGCAACTTCGATATGCGCAAGAACACGCTCAAATATGATGACGTGATGAATGACCAGCGCAAGGAAGTGTATGCCCAGCGCCGTGAGTTTATGGCGACTGAGGATGTCTCTTCCATTGTGACGGAAGCGCAGGAAGATGTTATTGATGCGATGGTAGCGCGCCGTATCCCAGAAAAATCCTTTGCGGAACAATGGGATGTGGCTGGGCTGACGGAAGATGTGCAAAAAACCTTCGGTCTGGATCTGCCGATAGCTGCTTGGGCCAAGGAAGATGGCATGGACGCCGAGGCTGTGGCGGACCGGATCAGCCAAGCTGCCACACAGGCGCAAGCTGCCCGAGCCGCCAATATTGGCCCAGACTTAATGCGCTTTATTGAAAAGCAGATCCTGCTGACAACATATGACGCGGTGTGGAAAGAACATCTGCATGCGCTGGACCAGTTGCGGCAGGGTATTGGCCTGCGCGCTTATGGGCAGAAAGATCCGCTGAACGAATATAAGCACGAAGCTTTCCAGCTATTTACATTCATGTTGGAAGAAATGCGCCAGCGTGTGGTTGGGCTGATGGCGCGGGTGGAAGTAACGCCTCCGCCAGCGGCTGTTGATCCGTTTGCCGATACGGCAGAAATCCATGCTGATCCGGAAGTGCAGGGATACGCCTCGGAGCCGGGGCCCGGCCTTTCACCCGGTGCATCGCCGGAAATGGCTACGCCTATCGGTGGTAGCGCCATTATGCCGGATGATCCTTCAAGCTGGGGTGAGACACCTCGTAACGCGCCCTGCCCATGTGGCTCGGGCCAGAAATACAAGCATTGTCACGGGCGGCTTGTCTAAAGCTCGCCCGGCACTGTTGCAGACGACAAGGTAAGGAAGATGGCTGGTCATTCCCAGTTTAAGAACATTATGCACCGTAAAGGTGCGCAGGATGCAAAACGCTCTAAGCAGTTTGGTAAGGTTATTCGCGAACTTACGGTGGCAACGCGTTCAGGCTTGCCTGATCCAGCAGCAAACCCGCGCCTGCGTGCAGCTATTTCGGCTGCGCGTGAAGTAAATATGCCTAAAGACACGATCGAACGCGCCATTAAAAAGGCATCTGGTGCCGCAGGTAGTGATGACTATGTGGAAGTGCGCTACGAAGGGTACGGCCCCGCCGGTGTGGCGATTATTGTTGAAGGCCTGACCGACAATCGCAATCGTACGGCATCTGATGTGCGCGCTGCATTCTCCAAATACGGCGGGTCTATGGGGGAAACCAATTCCGTTTCCTTCATGTTCCGCCGGTTGGGCGTGATTACGTATCCGGCTTCTGTAGCTTCTGAAGATGAAATGCTGGAAGCAGCTATTGAGGCTGGCGCAGAAAACGTTGTTTCCACAGAAACATCGCATGAAGTGACGTGTGAAGTAGAATCCTTCTTTGCGGTGAAGGATGCGCTGGAAGCGCGCTTTGGTGAGCCAGAAAGCGCCAAGCTAGATTGGCGCCCGGAAAACACCGTAACGCTGGATGAAGATAAAGCGCGTAGCCTGTTCAAGCTGCTGGATACGCTTGAAGATCATGATGACGTGCAGAATGTGTACGCCAATTTTGACCTGCCGGATGATCTGGCCGAAAAACTTTCGGCCTAGAGTATAATGGTACGTCTGCTCGGCATTGATCCCGGCCTGCGATTTACTGGGTGGGGCGTGATTGATGTCGAGGGCAATCGGCTCCGGCATGTTGAAAATGGCATTATTGCAACCAATAGTGCCGATAGCGTGCCAGACCGTTTAAAGGTGCTGCATGACAACCTGCTGATGCTGATAAACAGGTTGGAACCGGCAGAAGCAGCTGTTGAAGAAACTTACGTAAACCGTAATGGTTCAGCCACCCTTAAGCTGGGTTATGCGCGTGGCGTGGCGTTGTTGGTGCCCGCATTGGTAGGGGTGAGTGTGGCGGAATACGGCGCGCTTTCTGTTAAAAAATCGGTTGTTGGCACCGGATCAGCAGATAAAAAACAGGTGGAAATGATGGTGCGGCGGCTTTTGCCCGGAGCAGAAATTGTCCGTGCAGATGCTTCGGATGCACTGGCGGTTGCTATCTGCCATGCGCATCATCGTGCCAGTGCACGCCATATTGCAGCCGGGGTAAGAATGGCATGATTGCGTTTTTATGCGGATTGGTCATTCAAGTTGATCTGGGAAGCTGCGTTGTAGATGTAAACGGTGTTGGCTATCTGGTTGCTGCATCTACACGCACTTTGGCCGCCTTACCCAATCCCCCAGAAAAAGCACGGCTTCTGATAGAAACCGTTGTGCGCGAAGATGCCATTCTTCTGTACGGTTTTATGGAAAGCGCAGAACGTGAATGGTTCCGGTTGCTTACAAGTGTGCAAGGGGTAGGGGCAAAGGTTGCTCTGGGCATCTTGTCCACCCTTTCACCCGGAGAGTTGGTGGCCGCGTTGATGACATCCGATAAAGCCAGCCTTACGCGTGCACCCGGTGTAGGCGGCAGGTTGGCAGAGCGGATTCTGACAGAACTGCGTGATAAAGCTGGTAAAATGCCGGGTGGTGGGAGCGGTGGTATTACCATTCCGGCCATGGCAACTCCTGCGGGCAGCATAGAAGCAGATGCCCTTATGGCGCTGGCAGGCTTGGGTTTCCGTCGGGCAGAAGCAGCGCCTGTGGTGCGGAAAGTGATGGATACGCACGGGGCTGCCGCCACACTGGATTTGGTGATTCGTGACAGCCTGAAAGATCTTGCCCGATGAGTGCGGAGTTTACGCCTGATCGGGAAATTGATGCAGCGCGGCGGGAGGAAGATGTTGGCGAATCCACGCTTCGCCCGCAAACTCTGCATGATTTTACAGGCCAGAAGGCCAGCCGGGAAAATCTTTCCATCTTTATCAAAGCCGCCAAACAGCGAGGTGATGCCTTAGATCATGTTCTGCTGCATGGGCCGCCGGGGTTGGGTAAAACAACCTTGGCCCAGATTGTTGCGCGCGAACTAGGGGTGGGTTTTCGGGCCACATCTGGCCCCGTTATCCAGCGCGCGGGTGATCTGGCAGCAATTCTTACCAATCTACAGCCCCGCGATGTGCTGTTTATTGATGAAATCCATCGCCTTCAGCCCGCTATTGAGGAAATTCTCTATCCTGCGATGGAAGATTTCCAGCTTGATCTGATTATTGGTGAGGGCCCGGCTGCGCGGTCTGTCCGTATTGATCTGCCGCCCTTTACGCTTGTGGCAGCTACCACGCGTGCGGGCCTTTTGGCCACGCCATTGCGGGACAGGTTTGGTATTCCCCTTCGGTTGGTTTTTTATACGCCGGAAGAACTGTGTAAAATTGTGGCACGGGGGGCAGAAAAGCTGGATTTTGCCCTTACGCAAGGTGGCGCAATGGAAATTGCCCGTCGTTCACGCGGTACGCCACGTATTGCCGGGCGGTTGCTGCGCCGAGTGCGGGATTTTGCATCCGTAACCGTGCCTGCCGGGGTGCCTGTAGAAACGGAAGTGGCGGATGCGGCGCTCAAGCGGCTAGAGGTTGATGCACTTGGGCTGGACGCCATGGATAGGCGCTATCTGCGCCGGATTGCCGAATATCATCACGGTGGCCCTGTTGGGGTGGAAACGCTGGCGGCAGCTCTGGCCGAATCGCGCGATACATTAGAAGATGTCATTGAACCTTACCTGATTCAGGAAGGTCTGGTTCTGCGTACCACCCGCGGTCGTGTTCTTGGTGAACGCGGCTGGCGGCATCTGGGGCTTACTCCTCCGGCTTCGGCTACGGGGGGCAACCAGCAGATGGATTTTCTTGCAGGCGAGGATGAGGGGGAAGAATGACCACCCACTCCATAGATTTCCGAATCTATTACGAAGATACAGATGCGGGCGGCATTGTTTACCATGCACGGTATCTTGCGTTTGCAGAACGTGCGCGCACCGAAGCGATTCGGAGCTTGGGTATGCCAGCATCCAGTTTGCAAGAAGAATATGGGCTTGTTTTTGTAGTGCGTGATGCCCGTCTTGCCTACAAAATGCCCTTGAAACTGGATGATATTGTAACAGTTACCACCCGTTTGATTGACCTGAGAGCGGCCAGTTGCCGGCTGGATCAGCTTTGCACGCGCGGTGATGATATATGCGCTCAGGTTGAAGTTGGTCTGGCCTGCGTGAAGGTATCAGATGGGCGTCCTGCCCGATTTCCGCCGTTATGGCGTGATTTGTTGCAGAAATTGGCACCAAAGGGATGAAAGCGCCTCTTCTGCTTTTTTGAGGAACCAAGTAAGAAGCAGGAGCGTCGGGCAAAGCATGTGTCTCGACCGAGTCGGAGACAGATCGCCCGTAAGGGGTGCAGAGGCAGGAGGCTTTATTGGATCGTGCGGTTGATGCGGCAAATCTCGGCGTAAATGCGGCGGGAGATTTGTCAGTATGGGCGTTGTTCATGCACGCCTCGCTTGTTGTCAAAATTGTTATGCTTGGGCTGCTGATTTGCAGCGTGATGGTATGGGCAATTATTTTGGACAAGTTTGTCACGTTGCGTCGCATCAATCGTGAAGCCACAGGGTTTGAAGATCGCTTCTGGTCTGGTGGTAGCCTTGATGATCTGTATGAAAGCGATGGCGCCAAGCCCACCAACCCAATGTCTGCCGTATTTGGCGCAGCTATGGGGGAATGGCGGCGTTCAGCCCGTATTCCCGGTGTGGACCTGGTGCGTGGTGGCGTTAAGGAGCGTGTTGACCGTGCTATTGGTATTACCATCACGCGTGAAATGGACCGCCTGCGCCGCTGGGTAATCTTTCTGGCAACGGTTGCACCTGTTGCGCCGTTTGTTGGCCTGTTTGGCACGGTATGGGGGATTATGCATTCCTTCAGCTCCATTGCGGCTGAACACAATACAAACCTCAGCGTTGTGGCCCCCGGTATTTCCGAAGCCCTGTTTGCAACGGCTATTGGCCTGTTAACGGCTATTCCAGCTTATGTGGCGTATAACGTCATCAGCAACAGCATGGATCTTTTCCAGGATCGTCTGGAAGGTTTTGGCACCGAGTTTGCTGCCATTCTTTCTCGCCAGTCCGAAGAGAGGACCTGAGATATGGCAATGCCGTCGGGAGGAAGCGGACGCCGCCGCAGGCGTCCGATGGCCGAAATTAACGTCACTCCCATGGTGGATGTGATGTTGGTGCTGCTGATCATCTTTATGGTGACATCTCCAATGATGACCAGCGGTGTGAATGTTGATCTGCCCAAAACAGATGCGCGCCCGGTTAATTCAGACAGCAAGCCCATTACCGTTTCCATCAAGTCTGATGGCACGCTGTATCTGGGGGACAACCCCGTTACAGCAGATCAGCTTGTGGCCCAGTTGAAGGCTGCCTCCAACAATGATCCATCCCACCGTATTTTTGTACGTGGGGATGCCCATATTGATTACGGGCAGGTCATGCAGGTTATGGGGCAGATTACGGAAGGCGGCTTTACGCATGTGGCTCTGCTGGCGCAGCAACCTGCCAGCAGTGGGCATTAAGCCATCCGATAGGGTGGAGAGGTACGAACAATGCCCATGGCAAGGCCACGCCGGTCTGATCAGATTATACTCCGGCGATCGCTTTATCTGTCAGGGGGCGCGCATGTCGCGCTTCTGCTGGCACTGCTGATCACTCTTCCGCCGCCCAAGCCGCCGGAAGAGCCCCCACAGCCTACGATTGAAATGCAGTTCGAGCAGTCGGACGCACAGGAAGGCGGTCCTGCCGCCAAGGCAGAAACGGCTGCGGCTGAACCCAAACCGCCTGCGCCGGAAGAAAAGGAAGCTCCGCCAACGCCAGAGCCTCCGAAGGATGTGCCGAATGAGGAGGCCCCGCCGCCACCTCCGCCGCCACAGCCTGTTCCGCCGCCGCCTGTGCCGGAATCTGAAAAGCTGCCAGATGTGCCTCTGCCCCCCAAGGCGGAAGAGCCATCTCCTGAGGTTGTGAAAACACCGCCGTCTCCACCTTCTCCGGTGCAGCCGACGAATAGTGTGGCGCCACCTTCGCCCATTACCCAGCCCACAGATACGCTGCCGGATGCGGCTGTTCCATCTCATATCACGCAGCCGAACAAGGCGAAGAAAAGCCAGGCAGAGTCTCATTCCCTGCTGGAAACGCTGGATACGTTCCGGTCGGACCAGAAGCAGACGCATGCACCCAAGGCGCGTGCTAATCCGGTTGCTGGCGGTTCGCCCAAAGGTGGTGGTTCCCCCGTGGGCAGTAACATTACGGGCAGCCTGAGTGCTGGCCAGCAAAAAGCTATCGGGGCTGCGGTAAGGCGCTGCTACACAGAAGATACCGCCGCCAAAGATTATGCCAGCTTTGTGGCGCATTTGGTGGTTACGGTAGATGGAACGGGTGAAGCCCGCATTGTGCAGTTTGCGCCAGAAACACAGGCCCGTATGAATGCGGATTCTTCGTATCGTGCGCTGGCTGAAAGAGCTCGGGCCGCTGTTCTAAGTCCAACATGTGCCAAGCTGCCAATTCCCAAGGAACTGCTGGGGCAGCCACGGCAACTGAAGTTTGTATTCAGGCCTTGAGCAGGCCTTAGGGAGAAAAACACATGGTGATGAGTACCCGCCCCCTTATTTCCGATCAGGAAGCCGATGTGCTGGCTGGCGCGCTGCGCCGGCGCAGCCTGCTGGGGGCCAGTGTGGCTGCTGGCGGTATTATGGCCATGCCTGTTGGCGCATTTGCGGCTGCCAGCGCCCCAGAAGCTGAAATTACGGTTGATCAGGCCCGCACGGCGCCTATTCCCATCATCATCCCTAATTTTGGCGGTGGCTTGGGCGAGAAAATTGCCGAAGTGCTGACGAATGACCTGAACAATACAGGTTTGTTCAAGGTTATGCCGGGCAGCACAACATCTGGCACGCCAGATTTTGCGACTTCCAAAAGCATGGGCGCTCATGCGCAGGTAACGGGTTCCGTTTCTGGTGGTGGTTCCTCTGTGCGGGTGGAAATGCGCTTGTGGGATGTGCTGAGCCATCAGCAGATTCAGGGCACAGCTTATACGACCTCTGCTGCCAACTGGCGGCGAATTGCCCATATTGTTGGCGATGTTATTTACCAGCGGATGCTAGGTGAAAAAGGGTATTTTGATACCCGGATCGCCTTTATTTCCCGTTCTGGCCCACGTGGGCACCAGCGTACGCGTCTGGCCGTTATGGATCAGGATGGTGCAAATGCCCGGATGCTGACAACTGGCAAGTGGCTGACCCTGACACCGCGCTTTAGCCCGGTGAAGGACCAGATTGCCTTCATGTCCTATGCCAACAACCGCCCTCGGGTTTATCTGTTTGATCTGACCAGTGGCCGTCAGCAGATTCTGGGTGAATTTGAAGGTATTTCCTTCGCGCCGCGTTTCTCACCAGATGGGCGTTCTGTTGTGCTGTCAGTCACCCGTAATGGCGGGTCTGATCTGTATGTTGTGGATCTGGCCTCTGGCTCGCGCCGTCAGATCACGTCTTCTGGTGCTATTGATACCAGCCCGTGCTTTAGCCCGGATGGATCACAGATCGTATTCAACTCGGATCGTGGTGGTAGCCCACAGATTTATATCATGCCGGCTTCCGGTGGTGGTGCGCGCCGCATTTCTTACGGTCAGGGCACGTATGGGTCTCCAGTGTGGTCTCCGCGTGGTGATCTGATTGCGTTTACCCGTATTGCTGGGGGTATGTTCTCGCTTGGTGTTATGGCGCCGGATGGCACTGGTGAGCGAATCATGACGCAGGGCTTTACAGTGGAAAGCCCAAGCTTCTGCCCCAATGGGCGCGTGCTGGCATATTGCCGCCAGAGCCGTGCAGGTGCAGGTGGTGCGGGCTTTAGTTCTACCATCGGAATGGTGGATATTACGGGCTTTAATGACCGCGTTCTGCCCACCCCAGAAGCGGCGTCAGATCCGGCATGGTCTCCACTAAACGGCTAAAAAACGGCTGTTTGTGAAGAAAACCCCACATCACAAAAATGTGATGTGGGGTTTTTGCTGTCCATAATTTGGCCGCAATGAAGGCGTATAAGGCCAATAAGTGGAAGTGTGTCTTTTTCGTCTCACTCAGTGTATGGCAGGTATGAGATACAGAGATGCAACTTGACCCACAGAATAAGCTATGGCTTAGGGCAAGTTGGTCTCCAAAATTCGTCGGCTCTTCGAAGGGTTCGGAGAGGAGCAGAAGAAGACGCGGAGATACAAGGTTAAAACTCTTTTCTCCCGAATAGTTCCGCAAGGAACCAATTCTCAGGATCCGACACATGAGACTAAAAGTAGTTGCCGCGCTTGGTATGGTTGCCCTGCTGTCAGCCTGCGCCCACGATAACGCAAACACTGGTGCCTCCAATGGTGCTGCTACCACGCAGCCTACCATCAGTGGCCCCGTTCCCGGCAGTGAAGCTGATCTGGTTGCAAACGTGGGTGACCGCGTTTTCTACGACCTGAACAAAAGCGGCCTGCGCGATGATGCCAAGGACACCCTGCAGAAGCAGGCTGACTGGCTGGCAAAATACCCGCAGGTTAATGTTGAAGTTGCCGGTAACTGCGATGACCGCGGCACCGAAGAATACAACATTGCTCTGGGCCAGCGCCGCGCCAATGCAGCGCGTGATTACCTGGTTGCCAAGGGCGTAGCTTCTTCCCGTATTTCCACCATTTCCTACGGTAAGGATCGTCCGACCGCTCTGGGTGATGATGAAGATGCATGGGCTCAGAACCGTAACGCCATTACCTCTGTTAAATAAGATTTCAGAATTTTCTGAAAGCTGACAGAGCAGAAACAGGCCGGGTGTTAAAGCCCGGCCTGTTTTGTATTGTAAGCACTTGTCTTGCAGAACAAAGTGGTATGATGTTTCTGCCTATATGTTGTGGAAGGGTAAGAACCTGATGAAAATCTGCTTCAAAGCATCGCGGCATGTCCGCACAGGGCTTGTGGCGTTGGCAATGGCAACCGCAATAAGCAGTGTGTGCATGCCAGTTGCATGGGCGCGGGATACTGCAAATGCAGGCACGAATGATCTGATTGCCCAGTTGCTGGACCGGGTGAGCACGTTGGAGCAGCAGCAGCGCGATATGCGTGGTGAAATTGACCAGCTGACCAATGAACTGCAACAGAAAACAGCGGCCCTTTCCAAGCAGATAGCAGATAACCAGTTTGCAGCTCAGGCAAGTGCTGGCGGCGCAGGTGCCTCTACGGCTGCCGCAGCCTCAACAGATGCAACGGCCAAGGAAACTGCAAAGTCCACCACGCCAGATGGATTGCTTGCCAGCGGGAAGGCCGCTTTGCAGAAAAAAGATTATGCAGAAGCGCAGTCTGATGCCGAATCAGCACTCAAGAATGCCAAAGGTGCTTTTAAGGTAGATGCACAATTTCTGCTGGCACAGTCCTTGGCTGGCCAAAAGCAGTATCGTCAGTCTGCCGTGGCGTATTATGATGCTTACCGTCAGGCCCCCAAAAGTGGGCGTGCCCCAGATGCGTTGCTAGGTGTTTCGGCTTCCCTTCTGGCATTGGGGGATAAAAAGGCATCGTGTGAAGCGCTTTCCAAGCTGAAAACAGAATTCCCCACACCTTCCACACGTGTTGCACACGCAGCAGAAGTCTATGCCAAACGAGGCAGCTGCGAATAACGGTTAGCGTGGTATCGGGAAAAGTGTCTGCTCCTGTATTTTTTGGGCGTGATGTTTTTTCCGATCAGCCCGTTTCTCCGGCTTGTTTTGCGCAATGTATGGTCCAGTTAGGGCCCTTTTTTCCTGATCAATCTGATTGTCCTCCTATTGCTATGGCTGTTTCTGGCGGCGGCGATAGCTTATGTCTTGCGTGGTTGGCCTCTTTTTGGCGGAAAAACCTGCTGGCTTTGGTTGTGGATCACGGTTTGCGGCCAGAATCTGGGTTGGAAGCGCATCAGACTCTTGCCCGGCTACAGGCAATGAATATTCCGGCGCAGTTGTTAGTGCTTACAGATCTCAAAAAAGGCTCGGCCATGGCGCACAGAGCCAGAGAGGCCCGTTATGCGCGCCTGATAGCCGCCTGTCAGGAACATGGATGCACAGATCTTTTGCTGGGGCATCAGGCGGATGATCTGGCTGAAACAGTATGGATGCGCCAAAATTCCAGCAGTGGGCCAGAAGGACTGGCCGGTATGGGTTGGATAACTGTGCGGCCGGATATTCGTCTTATTCGTCCCATGCTTGGGTTTTCTCGGCAGGCATTGCGGAATACTTTACGGCAAGCGCATGTTGAATGGGTGGATGATCCCTCCAATCAAGATCAGCGTGCTGAGCGTGTGCGTTTGCGCTATTTGCTGCAAAAAAACGATCAACGTGCGCATTTCTGGCAACTCGGCATGCAATCCGGCCAATTTCGGATGCGCAGGGAGCGTGAACGTGCCGCGCAGCTTGCGCAGCATATTGTGATGCGCCCGGAAGGATGGGCCATTCTGGGGCTGGAGTTGCCAGATGTTGATGTGCTTGCGGCTCTTATCCGCAGTATTGGTGGGGCTGAATATCCGCCATCTCAATCTGCTGTGGTGCGCTTGAAAGATATGGCAGCAGAAGCCACGTTAGCTGGAACGCGGCTGATCCGGTATGAACAGCAATGGGTACTGTTGCGTGAAGAAGCCGCAATGGCTTCTGCCGTGCAGGCAGAAAATGGCACAGTATGGGACAATCGGTTTGTGCTGCGCCTTCCTACATCAGTTCAGAAAGAAGGGCTGATGGTTGCAGCGGCAGGGTATGGGCTGGCGCGCAAAATGCGTAATGGGCAGCAAGCAAGGTTTTGTGCTGTGCTTCCTGCATTGTGGCGTGCAGGCAAACGCGTTGCTGTGCCGCATTTGGGCTGGGTCGTGGAAGATGAGCCCGCTTTGCATGGGGCAGAGTTCATTTTTCGCCCGGCGGTTTCGGTTACCAGCAGCAGCGTGTATGGTGCAGTTGCACAAGATTCTTAAAATATGTGCGGCTCGCAGACTAGGAATACGCAGGTGGCCTCCCATTTAATAAAGGGAGAGGTTGCTTTTTTCTGCGGCAGCCGGTCAGATAAAGACTCTTCCGGCATTCTCGCACTAGGTATGGATATACGGGCAAGATGAACAATTTAGGCCGCAATCTGGCGCTGTGGGTCAGCATTATCCTGCTGCTGCTGTTGCTTGTGAACATGTTCCAGCCGGGGAGCACGCAGCACGCTGCACAGCAACTGGCGTATTCGGACTTCATTGCTGATGTGGATACGGGGCATGTTCGGTCTGTTGTGATGCAAAATCACAATATTTCCGGCACGCTGACTGATGGCACGGCTTTTGAAACCTATGCGCCGCTTGATCCTTCCCTTGTCACCCGCATGGTGGGCAAAGGGGTGGAAGTTGTGGCCAAGCCGCTGGAGCAGGAAGGCAGCCCGCTGCTGCGTTACTTCCTGAATTCCTTGCCCATTATTCTGCTGGTGGCTGCATGGCTGTTTATGATGCGGCAGATGCAGGGCGCTGGTGGCCGGGCCATGGGCTTTGGTAAATCCCGCGCCAAAATGCTGACAGAAAAGCATGGCCGCGTCACGTTTGATGATGTTGCCGGGATTGATGAAGCCAAAGGGGAACTTCAGGAAATCGTGGATTTTCTGAAAGACCCACAGAAGTTTACGCGCTTGGGCGGTAAAATTCCCAAAGGCGTGCTGCTTGTGGGGCCTCCGGGCACTGGTAAAACCCTGTTGGCCCGCGCCATTGCAGGTGAAGCCAATGTCCCGTTCTTTACCATCTCTGGTTCCGACTTTGTGGAAATGTTCGTAGGTGTTGGTGCATCCCGCGTGCGTGACATGTTCGAACAGGGCAAAAAATCAGCTCCTTGCATTATCTTCATTGATGAAATTGATGCCGTTGGTCGCCATCGTGGTGCAGGCATGGGTGGCGGCAATGATGAACGTGAGCAAACACTGAACCAGATGCTGGTTGAGATGGATGGTTTTGAAAGCAATGAAGGTGTGATCCTGATTGCCGCCACCAACCGTCCGGATGTGCTTGACCCGGCATTGCTGCGCCCCGGTCGTTTCGACCGTCAGGTTGTCGTGCCAAACCCTGATGTGTCTGGCCGTGAGAAAATTCTGCGCGTGCATATGCGCAAAGTGCCACTGGCATCCGATGTGGACCCACGCATTATTGCACGTGGCACCCCGGGTTTCTCCGGTGCTGATCTTGCCAATCTGGTGAACGAAGCCGCGCTATCTGCTGCACGTCTGGGGCGTCGCACCGTTTCCATGCGTGAGTTTGAAGATGCTAAAGACAAGGTGCTGATGGGTGTTGAACGTCGCTCCCTTGTTATGAGCGATGATGAAAAGCGGCGTACAGCTTACCATGAGGCAGGGCATGCCATTACGGCTGTTCTGGTTCCGGAAAGTGAGCCCATTCATAAGGCAACCATTATCCCGCGTGGTCGTGCACTGGGCATGGTGATGCGTCTGCCAGAAGATGATCGTCTGTCCATGAGCAAGAAAAACGCATTTGCGCATCTTGTAGTGGCTATGGGTGGCCGTGTTGCGGAAGAAGTTATCTACGGTAAGGATAACGTCTGCAACGGCGCAATGGGTGACATTAAAATGGCAACCCGCGTGGCCCGCAGCATGGTGACCGAATGGGGTATGAGTGACAAGCTGGGCATGATTGCCTACGCAGATGATGATCAGAATGGTGGTTTTTTTGCCGGGGCCTCTCGCAACTTCTCGGAAGAAACAGCCCGTGAGATTGATGAGGAAGTTCGCCGGCTTGTAGATGAAGCCTATGTGCAGGCTCGGAACTATCTGCATGATCATATTGATGAACTGCGCCGTCTGGCAGAAGCCCTGCTGGAATATGAAACCCTGAGCGGTGAAGAAATTCGTCAGATCATGCGGGGGCAGCCTATCGAACGTAAGGAAGAGGAAGAAAGCGGGCCAGTTAACCGGCGTTCTTCTGTGCCTCAGGTTGGTGGGCCAGATGCGCAGGGTTCGGATAAACCGGAAAATGAAAACGGGGGCCCAGCTCCTGTGCCTCAGCCAAGCTAACTTTCTAATAAAGATGTAGAGTGGAAAGAGGCGGCAGAAATGCCGCCTCTTTTTGTTTGGGATAGGCAGATAAGATGACGTATGTGCGGCTGGTTGAACCTTTGGGGCTTGTCTATGGCAACATAGCGCAAGCAGCTATCAAGCAGGGTGACGCTTTACCCTTATGCGGTGGCCCGGTGGCATTTACGTATGTGCGTTTGATAGAAGGGTACCAGACAATCGGTTTGATGCCTGTGCAGAAAGTGCCGCAGGAATGGGCGCTGGAGCTTGAGCGGATAACACGTTCTGTACCATCAGTTGGATTACCAGCAGGTCTCCAGATTATGGGTATCCTGAATATCACGCCAGATAGCTTTAGCGATGGCGGTAAACTGGCAAGTGCTGATGAGGCAGTTTTAAAGGCGCATGAAATGGTGCGTGCTGGCGCAACCGTGCTGGACATAGGGGGAGAAAGTACACGGCCTGGTTCCGCCCCAGTTACGCCAGCAGAAGAATGGAAGCGTATTGGCCCGGTTCTTGTGGCTTTAAAGGCAGAATTGCCAAGCGTGGCTGTTTCTGTAGATACGCGGAACAGTTATGTCATGCAGCAAGCTTTGGCGGCTGGGGCGCACATTATCAATGATGTAACGGCTCTTGCGTATGATGCGGCAGCTTTGCCGCTTCTGGCTGCACAAGATTGTGGTGTTGTGCTGATGCATATGCGCGGCACACCACAAACCATGGCAGAACATGCCGTTTATGAAGATGTGAGCATAGACGTGGTGCGTGAACTCGCCCAACGGATTGAGGTCGCTGTAAAAGGAGGCATTGCACGACATCGGATTATGGTAGATCCGGGGTTTGGTTTTGCAAAAAACTTTGAACAGAATAAGCAATTGTTGCGGCATATTCTGCTTCTGACCAATTTGGGCTGCCGGGTTGTATTTGGTGTGTCCCGCAAGCGGATGATTGGAAACCTTACGGGAGAAACTATGCCACATTTGCGTGATGCCGGAACGCAGGCGGCATCTTTTCCTGCTATGGCTTTGGGTGGCCCGGTTTTGCGCGTGCATGATGTTAAAGGCATGATGCAGGCTGTAAACGTATGGCGAGAAATATATCAGAACTAAAAAAGTAAGTTTCCGGGCTGAACAAGGTTTCTTCCAGCCTGAAACCGTTTTAGGAAATAAAAGAAAACCGCAAGAAGGCAGTTCCGTTCTTTATGCAGGATGGGCTTTTTCTGTCTGAGGCGGACAGAATGGAATGAGCAGAATGAAGCGTTTTTTCGGAACAGACGGTATTCGTGGCACCGCTAACGTTGCACCGATGACGGTGGAAATTGCCCAAAAGCTGGGGCAAGCTGCGGGGTTGCATTTCAAGCGGGGGGATCACCGGCATAGCGTTCTGTTGGGGAAGGATACGCGGCTTTCTGGATATATGATCGAAAGCGCCATGGTTTCGGGCTTTCTGTCTGCTGGCATGGATGTCACGCTGGTTGGTCCGCTACCAACACCCGCGATTGCCATGCTCACGCGCTCTCTCAGAGCAGATCTGGGTGTTATGATTTCTGCCTCTCATAACCCTTTTGGAGATAACGGCATCAAGCTGTTTGGCCCAGATGGCTTTAAGCTTTCTGATCAGGATGAAAGCGAAATTGAAGCCCTGATGGAAAAAGACCTTACCGCATATCTGGCAACGCCAGAACATATTGGCCGAGCCTCTCGGCTGAATGATGCCGCTGGTCGGTATATAGAAAGTGCCAAAGCATCCTTCCCGCGTAAATTGCGGCTGGATGGCATGAAGATTGTTATTGATTGTGCCAATGGCTCTGCCTATCGGGTTGCGCCAACCGCATTGTGGGAGCTGGGCGCAGAAGTTATCCGGATAGGTTGTGAACCTAACGGCGTAAACATTAATGAAAAATGTGGTTCAACACACCCTGAAGCCCTGTGCGCCGCAGTTGTAAAACATAAGGCGGATCTGGGTATTGCTCTGGATGGCGATGCAGACCGTGTGCTGATTGCAGATGAAACTGGCCGCCTGATTGATGGTGACCAGATTCTCGCTCTTATTGCCCAGTCTTGGGCGCGTGAAGGGCGCTTGGTAGGCAAGGCTGTTGTGGCAACCGTTATGTCCAATATGGGGCTGGAACGGTTTCTTGAAAATCTGGGCTTAAATCTGGAACGTACGGCAGTGGGGGATCGCTACGTTGTAGAACGCATGTTGGAACGACAAGCCAATATAGGCGGTGAACAGTCTGGCCATATGGTGCTGACAGATTTTGCAACAACAGGAGATGGGCTGATTGCCGCTTTGCAGATTCTGGCAGTGCTTGTGCAGGATGGTCGCCCAGCTAGTGAAGTTTGCAGGTTGTTTCAACCGTTTCCCCAAAAGCTGAAGAATGTTCGATATAAAGGTGTCTGCCCGCTTGATGTGGATGAAGTAAAAAGTCGTCAGGCTGATGTAGAACGCAAATTAGCTGGCCGTGGGCGTTTGGTGCTGCGTAAAAGCGGTACAGAACCTTTGGTGCGTGTGATGGCAGAAGCAGAAGACGCAAATCTGGTTGATGAGGTTGTTGATCAGATGTGCGATGTGCTTGAGCAGGTGCGTGTTCCTGCGTAAAATACAGTATAGGGAAAGGAGTTTTGAAAAATTCTTTTCCCTAGAATGTTCATGTTACAATTTGGAGCATGTTTAAACAACCATGCTTCATTTTGCACGGCAACAATCGAGCGTCTTTTATTCTTATAAATTACCAAAATACATTATAATTCAAATATATTTTGGTAATTTAGGCACTATTCTCCGCAACATGCTGATGGTGGGAAGTATGCCGGGAAGACACTGATTGAGATTGTTCCAGGGGTTTGCTGAGTGTGGGGATGGATGCGCACGCTTTAGGTGCTTGTGGGTCATTCAGAATATAACCTCTGCCCCATACCGTAGAAATAAGGTTTCCTACACCTGCAGCCTGAAGTTTTTTGCGAAGTTTGCAGATAAAAACATCTATAATTTTTATATCCGGTTCATCCCGTCCTCCATAAAGGTGATTGAGGAAGGTTTCCTTGGTTTGGGCAATGCCTTTGCGCAATACAAGGAGTTCAAGAATGGCAAATTCTTTTCCGGTAAGGTGAACAGGCTGGTTGTTGACCGTTACGGCATGACTGTTGAAGTTAACTGTAAGGTTGCCAATGTGGGCAATAGGGTGGGCATAGCCGTGAACCCGCCGTAAAATGGCTTGAATGCGCGCTGTAAGTTCCGTTGAATCAAAAGGATCCGTTAGATAATCGTCGGCACCCACGGTAAAAGCTTTGGTTTTCACCTCAGGATTATTAACTGGTGAGATAACGATAACAGGTGTTGTGAGTTTTAAAGATCGTAACGTGCTAAGAATATCATACCCATGAATATCAGGGTGTTGCAGGTGAAGAATGGCAAGGCCATAATCATAGTTTCTGAGTAATTCTATAACTTCCTGATCACACTGAACCATATCCACCGAAAAAGAGGCTTTTGTTAATGCCGAAAATATGGCCCGGCTGGAGGTGCAATTATTTTCTAAAAGCAAAATACGCATGGTGGAACCTCATTATGGTTCAGAGAATCAAAATGCACTCTATGGTTGCATTTTTTGTTATCACTAAACCTATACGTGTTTCAAAAAGAAACAAACAATATTTCGTCCAGAGCTTCTCTTTAGCGCGTATCAATCATGCATTTTGTGCATGTCGAAAGGAACATAATAATGAGTGAAGATTAAGGAAGTGATAAAAAATGTTAGATTTTATTCGTGAAATTTCAAGAAAATTATTTATAAACAATGGAATGTAGAAAATATTTGTTTGCTTGGCTTAAGCTACACTTCTTTGTGATATCGAAACTGACGTAACAAAAAACCTCTCATTGTTGTGATTTAACAGCAAATGGCTGGGCAATGGACGGAGAAGGCTAAGATGGCCAGAGAAATGATTCTGCAAGATGAATACGCAACAATAAAACTGGCCACAAAGCTGGCAGAATATGCGCAAGCAGGGGATGCTATTTTACTTTCTGGGCCGCTAGGGGCTGGGAAAAGCCTTTTTGCACGTGCTTTTTTGCGAGCATTTTGCCAAGAGCCCAACCTAGAGGTGCCAAGCCCGACCTATACCTTAGTGCAATCTTACGAATCCCCTTTATGCATTGTGTCTCATTTTGACCTCTGGAGATTGGGTGGCCCTGATGAGCTTGAAGAGCTCGGATGGGATGAGGCACGAGAAGGTGTGGTGCTGGTTGAATGGCCCCAAAAACTGGAAGACTTGTTGCCTGAAGATGCCTTGAATCTTGAAATACACGTTCTGGCCGATGGGCAACGCCAAGCCAGATTATCAGGATGGGAAGAAAGATTGAAAAAGGTAGATATCGCTGGCTATGGGATTGGCGCATGAAACTTGCAACAATTCCCGCACACCTTCCTTTCCTTGATCAACTCGCCATACGTTGGATCGAATCTGCAAATCACGATGTAGAAGCTATAGGTGAAGGCATTATTGTATTGCCCGGCAGGCGTGCTGCACGTGCATTAACAGAAGCTTTTTTGCGCCATATGGATGGGCAGAGTGTATTGCTGCCACGCATTGTGCCTATCGGTGCGCTGGATGAAGCTGAACTGGGATTATCCGCTGGCATAGGCGGTGAACTGGCATTGGACTTGCCCCCCGCTGTTGCCGGTATGACAAGGTTAGCTGTGTTGGCTCGGCTGGTTTTGCAGGCAGATAAAGCATTTGGTACACGGCCAACGCTGGATCAGGCATGGCCTTTGGCAAAAGCTCTGGCAGATTTAATGGATGAAGCCGAGTGGTCGGGCGTTAACCTGGCAGAACGTTTGCCAGAAGCTGTGCAAGAGAATTTTGCAGAACATTGGCAAATTATTTTAAGATTTCTAGAAATTGTAACACAGGCATGGCCTGAATGGCTAAGGGAAAACGGGGTTATGAACCCTGTGGCCAGACAGGTTGCGTTGCTTGAAGCACAGGCAGATTTATGGCGTAAACTCGCACAACAGGGTGATAGTACACCTATATGGGCGGCCGGGTTCACGCATGTTATGCAGCCTACAGTAAAGGTGTTGCAAGCCGTTCTGGAATGTCCTGCAGGTAAGGTTGTATTGCCTGGATTGGATATGATGATGGCAGAGGAAACCTTTCTTTCTTTGCCAGATAGTCACCCTCAGGCTGGGTTAAGTGCTTTACTAAAAAATTTAGAAATCACACGAAATAAAGTTCAAGTTTGGGAAGGCACAGGAAAAGGAGCAGAACGAGCTGCCATTCTTGCGCGCGTTCTTCTTCCGGCTGAAGCTTTGGATGATTGGTCTCATCCGGGTGGTGCTGAGTTAGAAAATGTTTACAGGCTAGATGCAGCGGATCAGCAGGAAGAAGCTGTTGCAATCAGCATGATCATGCGTGAGGCTATCGAAAAACCAATGCATCGTGTCGCCCTTGTAACGCCAGATAGAGTATTGGCGGCACGTGTGGCAACGGAACTGGCACGCTGGGGTGTGCTGGCGGATGACAGCGCAGGCTCATCCTTGGTGGATACACCTGCGGCTGTTTTATTACGTCTTGTCGCTCAAATGGTGGATAGCAGATTTTCGCCAGTTTCTCTTTTGAGTGTTTTAAAACATCCTTTGGTTGCATGTGGTTTTTCATCAGGTGTCTGCCGCGCAACAGCACGCCTTTTGGAACGTGCTATTTTGCGTGGTCCAGCACCTCCACCTGGGTTTGTAGCTTTATGTCGGGTTGTGAATAATGCTTTAGAAAACCTGAATGAAAGAGCAAAAGCCAAGCTGGAAGGTGGTGTTACGGCGGATAGGCCTTTTGGTCCGGTAGCATTGTCTGTTTTCATGCAGCGTTTAGCTTTTTGTCTGGAACCGGTTCTTGGGTGGGAGCTGGATGCGGTAGAAGCAAGCGTGCAGACAGCGCAAGATTTAGAGCAGCATTGCGCGCCTGTGCCAGACTTACTTGCTGCATTAATTGCAACAGTAGAGCGTTTGGTTGCAACTGATGAAGAAAGCGCATCAGAGCGTTTATGGCGTGGTGAAGAAGGCAACATGCTTGCCAGCCAGTTAACAGAGTTGATGTTGGCATCAGAGGTTTTGCCGCCTCAACCGCCTGTTGTTTTGGATGGCTTGTTAACAGCAGTTCTTGCCCCTGAACGCGTTGCCATGCGCCGAGGAGGAGACCCCAAATCTTTACATCCACGTGTTTTAATCTGGGGTTTGTTTGAATCGCGCTTGCAAACAGCAGAAACAGTTATTCTGGGTGGGCTTTCTGAGGGTGTGTGGCCGCCCGTAGTGGATGCTGGCCCATGGATGAGCCGGCCTATGCGGCAAAGAATGGGGCTTCCTTCTCCAGAGCAGGCAGTAGGGCAGGCAGCGCACGATTTTTTTGCAAGCGCAGCCGCCGCAGATACAGTTATTCTTTCCAGCGCACGGCGGAGAGAAGGTGCGCCTGTTGTGCCGGCCAGATGGCTTACGCGGCTCAATGCTTTTTTGGCAGGCCGTAATGGGTATATTCCCAATCACCCTGCTTTAGTTTGGTTGAATAAGTTGGATCAGCCATTAGGGCCAGCAACACCTGCTGCACCACCGCAGCCCATGCCCCCCGTTGCATTGCGGCCACGTCGTTTGAGTGTGACAGAAATAGAAACTTGGATAAGAGATCCTTACGCTATTTACGCAAAACACGTTTTACGACTTGAAGTCTTGCCAGAGTTGGAAGAAGCAGCCGATGCATCTGACTATGGTATGATTGTGCATAAAGCGTTGGAGCGCTGGATAAAAGCTTATGGTGTGACATGGCCAGAGAATGCAGAAAAGAAATTATGCGATTTATTTTCTGCAAGTTTACAGGAACATGTTTTGCATCCAGCATTGCGTGCATGGTGGGCGCCCAGATTAACACGTATTGCCCAATGGGTGGTGCAGGCTGAAGAAAAACGACGTAGTGAATACGGTGTGCCGCGCGCTATTCTGACAGAAATTCGTGGGCGTGTGAGCATTATGGATGCTCCAGGCGGTAAGTTTGACATTATTGGTCGGGCAGACCGTATAGAATTAAATGCTGATGGGCATGTGATTGTGCAGGATTATAAAACGGGCACATTACCCTCTGCCAAAGATGTTTGGGCCGGTTGGAGCCCGCAACTTCCGCTTGAGGCAGCTATGATTATTCGGGGTGGTTTTAAAGAAGTTCCCGAACATTCAAGAGAAATATCAGATCTTATTTATTGGCGCCTAACGGGTGGTGCTGATCCGGGAGAAGAGGTGGTTGTGAAGACCCGTGAAGCACTCAGCCTTACCGATTTGGCCGAACAAACTTGGGAAAATTTGCTATTGCGGGTGGCAGCATACGATCAACCAGATCAACCTTACCTTTCTCATCCCCATCCGGGCAGAGAGCCGCGCTTTGCCGATTATGCACGTCTGGCGCGTGTGCCCGAGTGGAATTCAGCCCGTAAGGAGGATGAGGAATGAGCATATCTGCACAGAAAGCTTTACAAAAAGCTATTTCTCAGGCGAACGCACAGCAAGCTCTGGCCTCGGATCCTTCGGCTTCGGTTTTTGTTTCAGCTTCTGCGGGAAGTGGTAAAACAAAACTGCTGATTGACCGCCTTTTGCGCTTGATGCTGCCGCGTTTGGCAGAAGATGGTTCTATCCACCCCGGAAGTTCACCTGCCCGTATTTTGTGCTTAACCTTTACTAAGGCAGCCGCAGCGGAAATGTCCATTCGTCTGCAAAAGCGTCTTGGCCGTTGGGTAACATTGTTGGATGAGGAATTAGATAAAGAGTTGGCAGGGTTGTACGTTCCCTGCACAGATGAAACACGCAGGCGCGCGCGTGCATTGTTTGCAGAAGTGCTTGATCTTCCAGGGGGTATGCGCATTGGAACAATCCATGCGTTTTGCCAATCTCTGTTGCGGCGCTTCCCTATGGAAGCTTCCATGAATCCGCATTTTACAGTTATGGAAGAAACAGATGCATCCTTGGCTTTGCAATCGTGTGTAGAAGCTATTTTAGGGCAGCAAAAAGAAGGTATTATCTCTCCACTGGCAGGTCAGATTTCTCTAGGGGATTTTATTTTTATTGCCGGGGTTTTGAGAAAAGATGAGAGATCAGCATCTTTGCTAAAACTCATTGTAGAAGCCCCCCATAAGGCTGAGGCGATATTATGCCAGATTCTAGGATTATCACCTGATATATTACATGGCAGCACCTCTGAATTTCTTGAAAAATTATGCTCTGATTTTCCAGAAGAACAGAATTTAAGAGAGGGGTTTCAGATTCTTTCTAAGGAGGGATCAGAAGCAATTAAAAGAAATGCTTTTTCTCTTTTAGATTGGCTTACCTTGCCTGCATCTGAGCGTGCAATGCAATGGTCTGTGTGGCGAAATGGTTTTCTTACAAAAGATGGAAAGCTGCGCTCTACCGGTTTGATTTCTAAAAAACTTTCTGAAAAACACTCTGATATTGCACTCTATATTCAAAAAGAGGGTGAGCGTATATCCAAAGTGGAAGAGCAACTGCGTGCGCGAAAATTGGCAGAGATGGGAAGCGCATTGCTTAAAATGGCAGCAGATGTTTCTAGCCTTTATACAACGCAAAAAGCACGACATGGTCAAATTGAGTATGATGATCTTATTCAACGTGCATTGGGACTTTTGCGAGAGCCTGGTGCCGCTTGGGTCATGTATAAGTTGGATGGAGGTATAGACCATTTGTTGCTGGATGAGGTGCAGGATACCTCTCCCGAACAATGGCGTATAGCAGGCGATCTTACAGAAGAATTTTTTGCTGGCCTTGGTGGACGAAGTGAAGAGGAACCACCGCGGACTATTTTTGCCGTGGGGGATTATAAGCAGTCCATTTACGGGTTTCAGGGCGCAGATCCGGATTCTTTTCGAGAATGGCGTCAGAAGTTCAAAAAGCGTGTGCAGGATGCGCATTTAGTGTGGCGTGAACCAGAACTCACAGTTTCCTTTAGATCAACTGCGCCCGTTCTTAAACTGGTTGATGCTGTTTTTGCAGAATCTGATGCAGCCAAAGGGGTTGTTGAAGAACCTGGGCAAATCATGGAGCATATTACGGCACGCCCTGGCGAAGGGGGGCGTGTAGAGTTATGGCCATTGGTTGAGACTGAAGATGAAGAAGATAGTATTAGTCCGTGGGAGCCAGCACAAGGAAATGCCACACGGCAGAGCTCACGCCAAAAATTGGCAGATGCTGTGGCAGGCTATATCTTCAGGCAGTTAAATCAAAAATCTTTATCTGGGAAAAAGCCTTTAACAGCAGGAGATGTTTTGGTTCTTGTGCCGCGCCGCTCTCCCTTTGTGGGGATGTTGGTGCGTGCGTTGAAAGGCCATAA
The DNA here is from genome assembly GCF_050106715.1 of Acetobacter sp. AAB5. Lineage (NCBI taxonomy): Bacteria > Pseudomonadati > Pseudomonadota > Alphaproteobacteria > Acetobacterales > Acetobacteraceae > Acetobacter > Acetobacter sp. AAB5. Next base: position 47,603 of record NZ_JBNIEW010000004.1, on the reverse strand, counting down.
TATTCCAGTGGTTACGCTTGTACGTACGGGGTTGGCCGAGCATCTTGCTGTACAGGATATGCTTTCATTATGCGCCGCACTTTTGTTGCCGCAAGATGATTTAACATTAGCGTGTGTGCTCACATCTCCGCTCGGTGGTGTATCGGATGATAGTTTGATGGCTTTGGCTACGGGGCGTGAAAAAGGAGAACCGTTATGGTCAGCACTCCGAGAGCGCCATGCAGAGCAGTCAGATTGGAAACAAGCGTGGAATTTTCTGAATGGTTTGTTCAGACAGGTAGATTATCTCACGCCTTATGAGTTTCTTTCTGCTGCATTGGGCCCGGGTGGGGCGCGTGCACGGTTTCTTGCACGATTGGGTCCGGAAGCTGCAGAGCCAATTGATGAATTGCTTTCCGCTGCAATCAGATATCAGGATCAGCATCCGCCTTCTTTGCAAGGTTTTCTGCATTGGATGCGTCATTCCGAAGAAACCGTGAAGCGGGAAGCCGAGGCTGGGGGAGATTCTGTAAGAATCATGACAGCCCATGGTTCTAAGGGGTTGCAGGCTCGCTTGGTGATTTTGCCGGATACAGTTGGCCTTCCGCGTTTTGAGGACAGATTGTTTTGGGCGCATGATAAAACACAAAATGTAGATGTGCCTTTGTATGTGCCGCGCAATGCTTTGTCTGTCGGTTTAACGCGAAGCCTTAAAGACGTTATGCGGAGCCGTGTGGTGGAGGAATATAATCGACTGCTTTACGTGGCACTTACACGTGCGGCAGATCGGTTGGTTGTGTGTGGATGGAAGCCAGGGCGCAATGTGCCAGCAGAAAGTTGGTACGAAAGATGCCGGGTTGGTTTTGAAAAAGCAGGCGCAGCAGAAGTAGATTTTCAGGAAGGGGGATGGTCTGGACCTATGCTGCTGCTAGAAGAAACGCCGCAGGAACAGACTCATCCCCAAAAGCCCGTCCCGAGTTCTGTTGAGAACCGTGTAAACGTAACTTCGCTGCCACAGTGGATGGGAGCTGCCCCGTTATGGAAACCTATTTTACCAGAAGCTGAAAGCCCACTAGCGCGGCCATTGGCGCCAAGCAAACCAGATGATGCCATGCTTGGGCCGTTACCACCTGTGCGTTCGCCACTGGATATTGCTGCTGTTACACCCGCCAAAGCGCGTGAGGCAGCTTTTCGGCGTGGTAATCTGGTACATTCTTTGTTGCAGTTTTTGCCAAATTGCCCGGTAGAACAGCAACCCGCTATGGCGCATCAGTGGTTGGCACGGCCAGCAAGTGGTTTGTCATCGCATGAAGCCACCGCGCTTGCACAACAGGTTATTGCGGTTTTGAGGCTGCCGGAACTGGCTGATCTGTTTGATCCTACTGCACGGGCGGAACAGCGTTTGGCCGGTGTGGCAGGCGGGCAGGTTATTGTGGGGCAGGTGGATCGTTTGCGTGTGCTGCCAAACAAAGTGTTGGTGTGTGATTTTAAAACTGGCCGCCATGCTCCCCGTAGGGTGCAGGATACACCTGTTCTATATCTCCGACAGATGGCGGCTTATCGTGCCCTTCTGCAGGGCATATGGCCAGATCGGCCAGTGGTTTGCGTTTTGGTTTGGACAGAAATGCCACGTGCAGATGTTCTGCCAGATGCGGTGTTGGATAAACACGCCCCCGGCATTTTGCCTGCGGCTGTATCTTGACCACAGCAAGCGCAACCTTAAGTGTTAGGAAGAGTTGGGTAGGAAGCCGTTTCAACTTGTTACCCTGTATTGGTAAAGGCAGTTCACGGCATGCAGGCGCGTGCCGGAGATTTTAAGGAACCAGAAAATGAGTGAACACACGCTTGCTGTCAGCGATTCCAGCTTTGATAAAGATGTTCTCAAGGCATCTGGCCTTGTGCTGGTAGATTTCTGGGCAGAATGGTGCGGTCCGTGCAAGATGATTGGCCCAGCACTGGAAGAAATTGGCAAGGAACTGGCCGGTAAGGTGACTGTCGCCAAGGTAAATATTGATGACAACCCGGAAACCCCCAATGCGTATCAGGTGCGTAGCATTCCTACCCTTATGCTGGTGCGTGATGGTAAGGTTGTAGATAAAAAAGTGGGTGCCCTGCCCAAAAGCCAGTTGAAGGCATGGGTTGAAGGCGCTCTGTAATCAGAGCCTCAGTTATGGCCTGAAGCTTGGAGGTAAATTACCAGCTTCAGGCTTAGTTTCCGCAGGGGCATATAGCCTGTAAGTTCTCATAAAACTTGGCAGATAGGTTCAGCCAGCGTAATGCAACGCGTGCTGGGCCATATTATATTTGTCCCTGCAATTTGTATTGTGCAGTCACAGGGTTCAAAATGAGCTGGATCACCGAATATGTTCGTCCCAAAATTCGCGGCCTGCTGCGTCGGGATGTGCCGGATAATCTGTGGACGACCTGTGACTCATGCAGCCAGATGATTCTGACCAAAGAGCTGCACAAGGCATTGAATGTGTGCCCCCATTGTGGGCACCATATGCGTGCGCCGGTTATGGACCGTCTGAAATGGACGTTTGATAACGGGGACTTCACCCGTATCGAACTGCCATCTGCTCCGGTTGATCCGCTTGGGTTCCGCGATCAGAAAAAATATACAGATCGTCTTAAGGATGCGCGCGCAAAAAGCCATCTGGATGAATCGCTTATTGTGGCCCACGGCACCATTGGTGGCCATCAGGCTGTTGTAGGTGTGATGGCGTTTGAATTTATGGCAGGCACCATGGGGGCTGCGTTTGGTGAACGCTTTGTGGCCGCTGCACGCTTGGCTATTCTGCAAAAAGCCCCTCTGGTTATATTTACGGCTTCTGGCGGCGCACGTATGCAGGAAGGCGTTATCAGCCTGATGCAGATGCCGCGTACCACCGTAGCCGTTGAAATGCTTAAAGAAGCCGGGTTGCCTTATATTGTGGTGCTGACCAATCCAACCACAGGTGGGGTTACGGCTTCCTTCGCCATGTTGGGTGATGTGCAGATGGCCGAACCCAATGCGCTAATCGGTTTTGCTGGCCCTCGCGTTATTCAGGATACAGTGCGCGAAAAGCTGCCAGAAGGCTTTCAGCGGTCTGAATACCTGTTGGATCACGGTATGTTGGACATGGTGGTGCCGCGTAAGGATGTGCCCGCAACATTGGCCCGCGTGATCGGGCTGCTGATGCATGCACCGGCTGATGTAAAAGCCCCACCGCCGCGCCCAGAGGCACCGGCTCCCGCCGCCGCAGAGTAATTTTTTCATGATAAAAGTAGCAGCCTCTGGCCCAACAGCAGAATTTACGGGCCGGACTGGCGCGGTGCTGGAGCGGTTGAATAACCTATATCCAGCCCTGATTGATCTTTCCCTTGGACGGTTAGAGGCGCTGCTAGCAAAGCTGGGGCACCCGGAAGAAAAGCTGCCCCCCGTTATTCATGTTGCAGGCACAAACGGGAAGGGCAGCACATGCGCAACTCTGCGTGCGATTGGTGAGGCCGCAGGCTGGCGTGTGCATGTGATGACATCCCCACATCTGGTGGATGTTACAGAACGGTTTCGTATTGCTGGTAAGCTTGTTAGCGAATCGGAACTGGTTGCCACGCTGGAAGAAATCGAGCGGGTGAATGATGGCGCGCCCATTACTGTATTTGAGGTTCTGACAGCGGCTGGCTTTCTGCTTTTTTCTCGCCATCCAGCAGATCTGGCTATTATCGAAGTGGGGCTTGGTGGCCGGTGTGATGCCACTAATGTGCTGCGTAAACCTGCGGCATGTATTGTTACCTCCGTCTCGCGCGATCACGAGGCGTTTTTGGGGGACACGCTGGAAGCTATTGCCGGAGAAAAAGCCGGTATTTTCAAGCCGGGTGTGCCTGCTGTAACGGGTAAGCAGCCAGAAGCCGTTATGAAAGTTCTGCAAGCGCAGGCCGAAAAGGTAGGGGCTCCGCTTTATCGGCGAGGGGCTGAATGGTCAGTTTTTTCGCAAAATGGTGCGGAGTCGGGCACGGCTAGGCTGACATTTACAGACAAGGCCGGAGAACTCACATTGCCTCAGCCAGCATTGGTTGGGCCGTGGCAGGTTGAAAATGTGGGGCTTGCTGTAGAGGCATTGCGTGTTTCCGGCCTGCATGTGCCGGAGCAGGCGTGGCAGGGTATTGGCCATGTAAACTGGCCCGCACGCATGCAGCAGCTTCATGGTGCATTGTCCTCTCATCTGCCTAAGGGCTGGGAACTCTGGTTGGATGGTGGCCATAACCCCGGTGCAGGCAATGCTCTGGCGCAGGAACTGGCACACTGGAAAGATCAGCCCCTGCATGTGCTGGTGGGCATGAAGCAGACCAAAGATGCAACAGGGTTTTTGCACCCTGTATTGCCATTTGCATCTAGCGTGTGGGCCATTTGTGAGCCTCAGCAGCATTTGGCATTGCCGGTGGAAGCTATTGTGGAAGCTTCTGGCGGAAAGGCTCAGGTTGGGCCAACGCTGGTTGAGGCGCTGGATGCGCTGGTTGCCCAGAATCCACAGCCACATGCAAGAGTGCTGATTTGTGGCAGCCTATATCTGGCAGGTGTAGCCCTTAAGCAGGATGGATGGGTGGCCGCGTAAATCGGCCGCCTGCCACTAAACACCAAATTTTCAATGGGGAAGAAAAAGTGGTGCCCCCAGTAGGATTTGAACCCACGACCTACCGCTTACAAGGCGGTTGCTCTACCACTGAGCTATAAGGGCACTCATGCGTCTTACGCAGGGGCAGAATTAAGCTGAAACTACCCCCTGCCGTCAAGACCTGTTTTTATGTTGATGGAAGGTTTTTTGAGGCGGCAGGATATTGCATCCAAACCGCTGCTGGCGCATCTAGGCTGCATGCCGCACTCTCATCTTCCTCCTCACCCAGTTCTATCCCTGCACGATAGCCAAAGCCGTGCCACGGTGCCGTTTACGCCTATCGATCCGGCACACGTAAAAGTCTATTACTGTGGACCAACAGTGTATGACTTGGCCCATATCGGCAATTTGCGGGCTATGTTGACGGCAGATGTGCTGGTGCGTTTGCTACGGCACGTTTACCCGCGTGTGACATTTGTGCGGAACATCACGGATGTTGATGACAAAATTACCGCCCGTGCCCGCGCGAATGGGGAGGATATTGGTTCTCTTACCCAGCGCACGACAGAAGAATTCCATCAGGATCTAGCATCCATGAATGTGCTGCCGCCGGATATAGAGCCGCGCGCCACACATAATATTGGTGAAATGCAGGCCATGATTGCGCGGTTGATTCAAAACGGCCACGCGTATGAGGCCGAGGGGCACGTGCTGTTTTCGGTCGGCTCCTTTCCATCCTACGGCGTGCTTTCTGGCCGCAACCCCGAAGATCTTGAAGCTGGCGCACGTGTGGAGGTAGCTCCCTACAAAAAAGCCCCGGGTGATTTTGTGCTGTGGAAACCATCGGATGCAGACCAGCCGGGGTGGGATAGCCCTTGGGGCCGTGGGCGGCCGGGGTGGCATATTGAATGCTCGGCTATGTCTCACCGCTATTTGGGGGATAGCTTTGATATTCATGGTGGCGGATCAGACCTTCTGTTCCCGCACCATGAAAACGAACGTGCCCAGAGCCTGTGCTGCTTCCCACATGGCAAGTTTGCCAATTATTGGGTGCACAATGCCATGCTGCTGGTTGAGGGCGAGAAAATGTCCAAGTCTTTGGGCAATTTTCTGACCATTCGGGATGTGCTGGCTCAAGCCCCGGCAGAAGCTCTGCGGTTGCTGCTGTTGGGGGCGCATTATCGCTCTACGCTCAATTATACGCAGGCCGGTTTGCAGGAAGCGCGTAAAACGCTGGATCGGTTCTACCGTGCGCTTGCTGCGGGGCCGGTGCCAAAAACAGATGTGCCGGAGGGCGTTTTGCAAGCTCTGGCAGATGATCTCAATACACCCAAGGCTATTGCAGAGCTGCACGCTCTTGCAGCGCAGGCTTTGGCAGGAGACAGGCAAGCCGCAGGCGCGCTTAAAGCGGGTGCAGGCATGCTGGGGCTTTTGCAGGGTGACCCGGAGCAGTGGTTTAAAGGTGATGCATCTGATGAAGATGCCGCGATTGAAGCCCTGATCAACGAACGTCTGGCGGCCCGCAAAGCACGGGATTTTGTAAAGGCCGATGCGCTGCGTGATCAGCTTCAGGCTCAGGGCATTGTGCTGGAAGATACCAAAGACGGCACAAGCTGGAGGCGCGCATGACCGGGCGGGACGGGGGCGCACCTCTGGAGCCAATAGGCAATACGCCAGTTGTTATTTTGGTGCGTCCGCAGATGGCGGAAAATATTGGCACCACAGCGCGCGCCATGGCCAATGGGGGCCTTTTCCATTTGCGGCTTGTCAGCCCAAGGGATGGATGGCCGCAAGAGCGCGCATGGCGTGCTTCCTCTGGGGCAGATCGGATTCTGGAAGCCGCAACGGTGCATGAGAGTGTGGATGATGCCGTGGCAGACTTGCACCATGTGTATGCAACGTGCCCACGGCCTCGGCATATCATCAAGCCAGTTCTAACGGCCCGTGGTGGTGCAGCGGAATTGCGTGCGGCAACAGGGCGCGGGTTAAAGGTTGGCCTGATGTTTGGCCCTGAACGTGCTGGCCTTGATAATGAGGATATGGCGCGGGCAGATGCGTTGATCCGCTATCCGCTTAATCCGGCTTTCATGTCGCTTAATCTGGCGCAGGCCGTCATGATCATGGCGTATGAATGGTGGATGGCAGAGGATCAGACCCCCCCGCGTGAACTCATGACGAATGAGACCCATGTGGCCACCAAAGGGGAGTTGGAAAACTTTCTGCAACATCTGGAGCGTGAGCTAGATAGCTGCGGTTTTCTGCGGAATGAGCAGAAACGCCCTGGTATGGTGCGGAACCTACGCCACTTTTTTACACGTGGTGAGGTAACGGAGCAGGAACTGCGCACGTTGCATGGTGTTGTGCGAGAACTGGCACATCCGCGCCGAAAAGACTGATATTTTTAAAGGAAATATATCTGCTGCCAGCCCATAAAAATGGCTGGCAGCAGTAAAGCGGTTTTTTAGTCCGCCGCCAAAGGCATATTGTGGTGCGCCATGGCCTTGGTCACGTGGTCTTCCACCGCGTTGGTAATCTTATCTACCTGTTTGGCAAAGATATGATCCGCTTCGGGGAAAACGCGGTAATCAACTGTCACACCTTTTTGGGTGTTCAGCTTATCCACCAGTTTATGAATGGCAGGTTCTGGGGCCATATCATCCTTGCCGCCAGCAATCATCAGGCCACCGCAGGGGCATGGTGCCAGAAAGCCGAAATCATAATGCGCGGCAGGTGGTGCAATGCTGATCCAGCCGGTAATTTCTGGGCGGCGCATCAGCAATTGCATGCCAACAAAAGCACCAAAAGAATAACCTGCAATCCACAGACCACTGGCGTTGGGGTTAACCATCTGCATCCAGTCCAGCGCTGCGGCGGCATCTGAAATTTCGCCAATACCGCCATCAAACCGCCCCTGAGAACGGCCAACCCCGCGCGAATTGTAACGCATGACGGAAAAGCCCATCTTTTCGAACGTGCGATACAGCGCATAGGTAATGCGGTTGTTCATGGTGCCGCCGTGCAGCGGGTGGGGGTGCAGCACGAGGGCAAGCGGGGCGTTGGGCTCGTTTGAATGGTGATAGCGCCCTTCAAGACGACCATCAGGGCCGGCAAACATAACCTCTGGCATTCGGGTTCCGCTTGATCATGGAAAACGTCCGTGGGCATGACGTTTCCGGGTTCTGTAAACAGGTCTGGCTAAAAACGATGCCACGTTCCTAATCAGGCCATGCGGGGCAGAAGCCGCGCAGTTAAATGTTCAACACACCTTTCCTTTCCGTTTGTGGGGAGAAAACGGAAAGGAAAGGTTCTTTAGGTATATGGTGTCTCTGATGTGTAGAGAAAATAGCAGAAGGTGTTTTCTGCCGTTGACCTTGGAGAAGACACAGGCATAATCATGCACCAAGATTCCGTGGAGATCGTAATGCGTGGGGGAAGGTTTTTCTCCCAGCGTGATTGGGCATGCTGCACCTCGTGGTGTTGACCATGCGGCTTTCTATAGCGGCTGTGCGGCCAAGATTTCCACATAAATCGTTATAATGGCTGTTTTTCGCCCTTTTGGGTATGGCATGTCTGTGTGGCAGGCGATCTGATTTGGGGCATCATGACAAGCAGAACAGAAAAAAACAGCAGTGGTTCAGATGTGGTTTATCTGGATGCGAATGCAACAGAGCCTTTGCGCCCCCAAGCGCGTGAAGCCTTGCTGGAAGCTGCTGATTTAACAGGAAATCCATCTTCCGTGCATCGGGCTGGCCGTAAGGCTCGCGCTTTGCTGGAACAAGCCCGTAATACGGTTGCACGTTATCTGGATGTAGCGCCGCTGAACTGTATTTTCACATCAGGCGGTACAGAAGCGAATGTGCTGGCCATGAGGGGACTCGGCCAAGGCCGCAGGTTCCTGATAGGGCGCACGGAGCATGATGCTGTTCGCAAAGGCGCGCCAGAAGGTGCACATGTGGCGTGGTTGGATGTGGATGCCAATGGTCAGGTACGGTTAGATAAGCTGGAACAGGCGCTGGCGCAGGATGAAATACCTGCTTTTGTGTGTTTGATGCTGGCGAATAATGAAACAGGTGTGCTGCACCCAATTGATGATGTGGTTTTGCTGTGCCGGAAGTACGGGGCGCATTTGCATGTAGATGCGGTGCAGGCAGCCGGGCGTTTGCCATTATCTGTTGAGAAAAGCGGAATCGATAGCCTTGCGTGTTCAGGCCACAAAATGGGTGGACCAAAAGGGGCGGGGGCCTTGTTGTTGCGCGGGCCAGCCCCAGCACGTGTGCTGCCAATATTTGAGGGCGGAGGGCAGGAGCAGGGCCGTCGTGGTGGCACGCCTCCGCTACCGGCTATTGCGGGCTTGGCCGCAGCCTTAGGTGCGGCGCTGGAGCAGCCGCGAGATCTAGCCCCGTTGCGGAATAGTATTGAGCAGGCGGCAGTGGCCGCAGGCGCCAAAGTATTTGGGGCAGATGTGCCACGCCTGAACAATACTGTTTCTTTGGCATTGCCGGGCAGGCGGGCGCAGGCGCAACTGATGCGCCTAGATCTGGATGGTATTTGTGTTTCGGCTGGCTCGGCCTGTTCTTCGGGCAAAGTGGCGTTTTCACACGTGTTGGAAGCCATGGGGGCGGATGACTTGGCAGGGCAAGCCTTACGCGTTTCTTTGCCGTGGAATGTGACAGAGCAAGATGTTGCCCGCTTTATCGAATCCTATACCCGTATGGCGCAAAGCCCGGCAGCTATCGGGCTTATGGATTCTCTGGTGTAATTTCGATCATGGCATCTTCTATTTATTTTGATCATGCAGCCACCACACCGTGTGATCCGCGGGTGCGCCAAGTGCTGCTGGATGTTCTGGACCATGAAAATGGTAATCCACACAGCACAACGCACGAAGCGGGTATGCGTGCAGCAGACAGAGTAGCACATGCGCGTAATCAGGTTGCCAGCTTGATAGGGGCTGATGCCAAGGAAATTATTTTTACATCGGGTGCTACAGAAGCCAATAATCTGGCCATTAAAGGGGCTGTACGCCATCTGGCTGCACAGGGTAGCCCGCGTAAGCGCGTTATAACTGTCGCAACAGAGCACAAATGTGTTTTGGAAAGCGTGAGAGATCTGGCGCAGGAAGGGTTTGAACCTGTTGTGCTGCCAGTAGATGCTAATGGCCTGCTTGATCCATCTGTGCTGCAAGAGGCGCTAAAAGTACCCACAGCACTTGTTTCCATTATGGCGGCGAATAATGAAACAGGTGTGCTGCAAGACATGCCGGTTCTTAGCACTTTAGTGAATGAAGCAGGAGCTTTACTACATTCCGATCTGGCGCAAGCCGCGGGGAAAATTCCTGTAGATGTGCGGGCATGGGGTTTGGCTTTGGCTTCTGTTTCCAGCCACAAACTGTATGGCCCAAAAGGTGCCGGAGCATTGTTTGTGCGGCGTCGGCCACGTGTCCGTCTGGTGCCTCTGTTTTCTGGCGGAGGGCAGGAACGTGGCGTGCGCTCTGGCACCGTGCCCGGTTTTCTTGTGGCTGCGTTTGGAGAAGCCTGCCAGATTGTAAAGCAGGAGATGGATACCGGCTTTGAGCATTTATCCATGTTACAGCGCGTTTTTCTAAACAAACTGAATGCTGTTTTGCCGGGGTGTAAGGTTAATGCCGTTGCAGCCCCACGTTTGCCGGGTATTTTTAACCTGCGCTTGCCCGTAGGCGTTTCGGCTTTGGATGTTGTGGCGGTTATGCCAGATCTTGCTGTTTCTTTGGGATCGGCCTGTTCTTCGGCAGAACTCGCCCCATCTTATGTGCTGGAAGCAATGGGATTGCGTAGGGAAGAAGCGGGAAGAAGCTTGCGTCTGTCTCCCGGACGTTTTACCTCAGCCGCCGAAGCAGAACGCGCGGCAGAAAATTTGGCGCAGGCTGTCTTGCGGGTGCGAAGCGTAACGTAAGTTACCAAGTGCAACCCAACAGAAGCGCCATAACCCCACATGCCGCAATGAAACAGCCTTTGGCAGGATGGAAAACCAATGCCCCAGATGACATTTGTTGAACAGGACGGAACCGAACACAAAGTGGATGCGCCGGTTGGCCTTTCCGTGCTGGAAATTGCCCACAAGCATGGCATTGATCTTGAAGGCGCGTGTGAGGGTTCTCTGGCCTGTGCAACGTGCCATGTGATTGTAGACCCAACTTGGGCCCCCAAGCTGGCAGCCCCTACAGATGACGAAGAAGATATGCTGGATCTGGCTTTTGGGCTGGAAAAAACATCTCGCTTGGGCTGTCAGATTGTCATGACAGATGCGCTGGATGGTTTGGTTGTACGCCTGCCCAGCAAGGCCTGAAGCCGTTTTTAAAAGGATATAGCGCTCATGCGTATACTTGTTGCCATGTCTGGTGGGGTGGATAGCTCTGTTGTAGCTGCTCGCCTTCTGGAGGAAGGGCATGAAGTTGTGGGTGCTACCTTGCAGCTTTACGATTCGCGCGGGGCTGCAAAAAAAGGTGCGTGCTGCGCGGGGCAGGATATTCGAGATGCCCGCGCAGTAGCAGACCTTCTGGGCTTTCCGCATTACGTGATTGATGCAGAACGCCGTTTTAAGGATAGCGTTATAGAGCGTTTTGCAGATGCCTATGCATCGGGTGAAACGCCAGTGCCCTGTGTGGCGTGCAATCAGGGTGTAAAGTTTACGGACCTGTTGGGCCTTGCGCGTGAGATTGGCGCAGATGCTATGGCAACAGGCCATTACGTTCGTCGTGTAGAAGGGCCAGAGGGCGCAGAACTGCACCGCCCGTGTGATGAAGACCGGGACCAGAGCTGGTTCCTGTTTGCTACCACGCGGGATCAGCTTGAGTTTCTGCGCTTTCCGCTAGGCGATATGCCAGACAAGGCCGCCGTTAGAAAAGAAGCCGAGCGCTTTGGTCTGGTTGTTGCGGGCAAACCCGATAGTCAGGACCTATGCTTTGTAAGCGATGGCTCCTACGTGGATCTGGTTGAAAAAATGCACCCTGAAATGGCTGGTCCGGGTGAAATTGTGGATCAGCAGGGGCAGATTGTCGGCCAGCACGAAGGCGTTATGCGGTTTACGGTGGGCCAGAGCAAAAGACTGGGGAATGCCGCGCGCCTGAATGGCGAACGCCAGATGGTGGTTGGTGTAGAACCGGGCCGCAGGCGTGTGATTATTGGCCCGCGGGAAAAATCTTTTGTTACGGCCCTTTCCGTGCGGAATGTGAACTGGCTGGTAGATGCCCCCCCAGAAGGTTTGGTCTGCCGTGTGCAGATGCGCGCGCGGGAAGAGCCGCGGGCCGCTCGCGTGGTGCCTACGCCGGAGGGGGCTATGGTGTATCTGGCAGAACCTGCCATGCCTGCCCCTGGGCAAGCCTGTGTATTCTATCAGGGCACGCGTATTCTGGGTGGTGGGTTTATCCGCCGTATGGAAGAAACTGTTCCAGCATAATTTTGAGGCAAAGGGCACGAATGATGGCTGATGGTCGGCTTGTTATTGGTACGCAGCGGTATTCTTCGTGGTCTTTGCGGGGCTGGCTGATGGTAAAGCTGGCACAACTGAACGTGGATATAGATGTTGTGCCGCTAGCAGGTGGTGGCAAAACCACAGTGCTTAAAACACTGTCTCCCAACGGGTGCGTGCCGTATTTGGAGCATGAAGGCGCTGTTGTGTGGGATTCGCTTTCCATTGCGGAATACTGCGCAGAACATCAGCCTGCACTTTGGCCGTCTGAACGGTGCGAACGTGCGATCGCGCGCTCCATATCAGCAGAAATGCATTCCGGATTCCGGGGCGTGCGTTCTGCTCTGCCGATGAATCTGGGGCGAGATGCGCGTCCGCTGGCAGAGCCTTTAGCGGAAGATGTGTTAAAGGATATCGCCCGGATTGATGCCATCTGGACAGATACCAGAACCCGTTATGGGGCTAATGGCCCGTATCTGTTTGGTGCATCTTTTGGAAATGCAGATGCCATGTTTGCCCCGATTGTCTGCCGATTCCTGTCCTATGACGTTACAGGGCTATCTGATGTTTCCCGCGCTTATATGGAAGCCGTGCGGCAGCACCCACTGATGCGGGAATGGTATAAAGAGGCGGCAGATGAACCGGCAGAGTGGCAGTTGGATATGTACGAATCCATCCCCTGATACGGTGTGACGTTCTGCAGTGTGCCCCACAGAATGTATGATACCGGAGGGGTAAAATGGCGCGCGCCTTACGGGTTTTAACAGTTTTACCCCCCCGAGAAAGATTTGCACCCCAACAGGCTGGGGCCATTGCGTTACTGGTGCATCGCACAGCTTTAGAAGGTGAAACTGTTGTAGGGTCACCTCTATCTGTTCCAAGTTTTCAGGGTGTGGCTTTCCAACCCGTTCCTTTCATTTTGTATCCGTGGGGGCGGATTGGCCGATATATAGCCGGAGTAGCCAGAAAGATTCGGCAGCTTCAGCCAGAACTCGTTGAGGTTCATAACCGGCCAGATATTGCACTGGGGCTGCGCAAGCGTTTTCCTCATCTTCCTGTTTCTTTAGTGCTGCATAATGATCCGTGCGGCATGAAGAAGGCACGCACAGCAGCAGAACGAGAAACGCTGGCACGCAAGGTGGCGGTGGTTGCCGTATCTGAATGGGTACAAAAGCGCTTTAAAAGTTCAGTAACCGCAGTGGATGTGTATGTGCTGCCCAATTGTCTGGACTTTTCAGCTTTGCCTGAAGTTTCGCAAAAGCGCGAGAATCTGTTGCTGTTTGCAGGCCGCGTTGTCGCCGATAAAGGTGTGGATTCCTTTGTAGCAGCTTGTGCTGAAATATTACCTTCCCATCCTGCATGGCGTGCTGAAATTATCGGCGCAGACAGGTTTGGCCCAGATTCTCCGCAAACGCCTTTTTTAAAGCAGTTGCGTGTGCAAGCACAGGCAGCCCATGTGGCGATGGCCGGGTATCAACCCCATCATAAAGTGTTGGATGCTATGGGGCAGGCGGCTATTGTTGTCATACCTAGCCGTTGGCCAGAACCTTTTGGCATGGTAGCGCTGGAAGCCATGGGAATGGGTGCGGCTGTGGTCGCTTCCCCTCGTGGTGGTTTGCCAGAAGTGGTCGGAAATGCCGGGGTATATGCTAACCCGGATGATGTTCCAGCCTTAGCGAATGTTTTGCGTGGTTTGATGAACAATCCACAAAAGCGCAGCCAGATGTCTGTTGCAGGTAGTAAACAAGCCCAAAAATTTGATGCAGACATTATCCGAAAAAAACGGCAGCTTTTACATGAGGACATTGTAAAAACGTGGCTGCATAAAAGAAAATAAACGCCCATCTTCTTGGGCGCTTAAAGTTTGGCTTCCTCGTTAGGTTTCCATCCGCAAGCTTGCAAGGCTGGCACCATGCCGGGGCGGGGCGGTGCAACCGCTGTAATGGGGGGAGAAAGTGGCAGGGTTAAGCTTCTGGCCAGAAGGTGCAATCCTTCAGAGTGCGGCGTGCCGTAAAGAGGATCACCCACAATAGGCCAGCCCATGGCGGCACAATGCACGCGGGCCTGATGTGTACGTCCTGTTTCAAGGGTAAGTTCCAGCCAGCACAACCCCTTGCTTCGGCCAAGAACTTTCCATTTTGTGGCGGCAGGCGTGCCAGAAGGAGATGCAACCATCTGCCAGCCTTTTTTAGAGGATTGTTTTTCAAGTGGCAGGTCTATGCGGCCAGTGTTTGCCTGTGGGCCGGTTTGTACAACGGCCCAATAGGTTTTCTGTGCCGTTTTGGTGGCAAAGGCTTGTTGCAAGGCCAGAAGGGGTTGCTTGCGTAAGGCAATGGCCAAGCACCCTGATGTATCTGTATCCAGCCTATGCGCCAGCCATGGCCCATCCTTGCGGCGAGAAAGAAGCGGAAACCAGTCTTCAACACTTGGCCCACCAGCAGGGCCTGCATGAACGGGCAGGCCTGCCGGTTTATTCAAAATAACCAGATGATGATTCTGATAGAGGATGGGTGGCGAAGAAGGAGGAATGTTTAATCCTCCCTATTAGCGCCAACCAACACCTTGCGGCGGCCAACACGGTCGGCTTGGCTGATGATGCCGTCTTTTTCCATCTGCTCAATCAACTTGGCGGCACGATTATAGCCAATGGAAAGCTTGCGCTGAATGAAGGAGGTAGAGGCTTTGCCTTCAGCGGTTACAATGGAAACAGCTTCATCATACATTTCGGATTCGCCGTTATCACCGCCGCCAGAACGGCCAGAACCACTATTGGAGGACGCTGTTTCATCCACGGGTTCTGCCAAAACGTCATCATCGTAAACGGGTTCTCCCTGTTCTTTCAGGAAGTTAACAACCTGTTCCACTTCACTATCGGCCACAAATGGGCCGTGCACGCGGGTAATGCGGCCGCCACCTTGCATGAACAGCATATCACCTTGGCCCAATAGCTGTTCAGCCCCCTGTTCGCCCAAGATGGTACGGCTATCAAACTTGCTGATAACCTGAAAGGAAATACGAGTAGGGAAGTTGGCCTTAATAGTGCCGGTAATTACATCCACAGAGGGGCGCTGCGTGGCCATAATAACGTGAATACCAGCAGCACGCGCTTTTTGAGCCAGACGCTGCACGCAGGCATCAATTTCTTTCCCGGCCGTCATCATCAGGTCAGCCATTTCGTCAATAATCACGACGATATAGGGCATGGGGTCTAGCGTAACAGATTGTTCCTCAAAAACCGGGTTTCCGGTTTCGGGGTCAAACCCTGTCTGCACGCGGCGCACAACCACTTCACCATCGGCACGGGCTTCTGCTGCACGGGCATTATAGCCCGCAATATTTCGCACCTGCATATGCGCCATGGTGCGGTAACGGCGGTCCATTTCGCGCACAACCCATTTAAGGGCGTTCACGGCTTTCGGCGGCTCTGTCACCACGGGTGTAAGCAGATGTGGAATGCCATCATAGATGGAGAGCTCCAGCACCTTAGGGTCAATCATGATCAGGCGGCATTCATCGGGGGAAAGCCGATAAAGCAGCGAAAGAATCATGGCGTTCACACCAACAGATTTACCCGAACCCGTGGTGCCAGCCACCAGTAGGTGAGGCATACGCGCCAGATCACTGAATGTCGGTTCACCAGCAATATCTTTGCCCAGAGCCAGAGGAAGCTGGCCCGGATCATCCCGCCATGTGGGCTGGTTGAGCAGCTCAGAAAGGTAAACCGTTTCACGCGTTTGATTAGGCACTTCAATGCCCATCACGTTACGGCCCGGCACTGTGGCAATACGCACACTCAACACGGAAAGAGAGCGTGCCACATCATCTGAAAGGCCAATAATACGGGCAGAACGAATGCCCGGTGCTGGCTCCAGTTCATAGAGCGTAACAACGGGCCCTGCGCTCATGCCGACAATTTTGCCCTGCACACCATAATCGGCCAGCACCTGTTCTAGAAGTCGTGCTGTTGCGTGAAGCGCTTCTGGGGAAGGGCCTGTGCGTGTATTGCTCGGGGCTGGTTTGAGAAGGCTGAGAGGTGGGAGTTCCCATCCACCTTTACGCACAGTGGCGCCTGCACGTACCGGAGTGTTGGTGCTGCTTTCCTGATTTGCACTTCCAGAAAACAGACGCCCCAGAATACCCGATTTAGCCGGCTTTTCTGCAACGGGTTGCGGAGGCGGAGGGGGCGCTTGTGTGACGACTGGAGCCGGCGTGGCAGCGGGCGCTGGGTCAGGCGTATGATGCGCTAATTCCATGGAAGAAGAAACCGCAGGTTTTTTGCTGTCTTCTTCATTATGCAAAACCAAGGCTGTGCCAGCAGATGCGGGCGTAGATATTGGTGCTGCGTGGGAAACTTCTTCTACCTCTGGTTCATCATGAGCAAAGAGAGACTGTGAAGAAGCCTGTGGCCGGTTTTTATAAAGATCGGCTGTTTCCGTGGGAGTATAGGCATCAGTCTGGGGTTTGCGGCTGGCATAGTAACGCACAAAGCGCACCGCAAGCTTGCCTGGCAAGCGCAGCAACGTAAGTGTCACCCGCCAGATGGCAAACCATTCCTCCCGCCGCAGGCCCGTTGCCAAAGCCATAAGCAGAAAAGCCAGCAGCAACCCAAGCAGCCACAGCACCATACCGCCAGCCGGACCAATGGCCGCCATACCAGCGGCAATGGATGTTTGGGCAATAGAATGGCCAATGCCCCCGCCAACACCCGCTTGGGTTGGCCAGTTAATGGCGGGCAGGGCAGTGAAGAGCAGAGGAATAGCAGACAGCAACGCGCCAGAAACTGGTAACAGGCACAGAATAGCTACAACACGCATGGCAAATACAGGCCATGATTCGTGGCCCAGTAGCCGGTGGCTCATAAACCGCCAGCCCCATGCAATCAGAATTAACGCGGGCAGAATGGCTGCCAGCCCCACGCCCTGCAACAGCGTATCGGCAAAAAAGGCCCCGCTTATGCCTAACAGGTTGGTAGGCGGCTGGCCTGTTGCTGTGTTGAAGGATGGATCATTGGGATTATAGCTGACAAGTGCAGCTAATAAAGCGCAGGCCAGAACGCATAGCGCAAGCCCACCACCTTCCTCCAGGCGCAAACGCAACGTGCTTTTGTGTGAGGATGGGGGATAATGATCGGATTGCGTAGGGCTTATGCGCGCCAAGGGTGTTGATCCTGACTCCAGAAGCCGAAACACGTTTCCAGCATGCCGGAAAAATGTTTGCGGGTGATTGATGAGAATGATTCGGTTTTAGCAGTAGCGGTAATCTATCGTGAACAGCTTTATAGCAGAAGCACTGGAACGTGGTTTTGTTAAGGAAGGTGTAAAGAAAATGCAGGTGTTGAGCACATCATCTTGCTCATAATGTTTTGTTTGCACGCTATCGGTAATGGAAAAGCGCAAAGCCAATCTCAAAACTACGAGATATTATTCAGCCCAGCAGAAACCACAGCCTGAAAATAATTTGTTCCGGCCAAGTATATCTTCGCAGTTTGGGAGAGTTCTGTAGCATCCGCCATCTGTGCCATCTTCCTATTATACCTGATTGTGACAGCACTCTGTGTAATGCATCTAAAAAATGGCGGTTGTTTGCTGAAAGATAAGTTTGTTTGCCAAGATAGGCCAGATTATCCCGAAAGATAGACATAAACTGCCAAGGCCCGCGCCGAAGGGCGGCTAATGCTCGTTGCGTAAATAAGGCAGGCGCACCCACGGCATTATTATCATGCTGACGATAAAATAGTGTGGGCTGATTGTCCGTAATAACTGTGCCATCTGCGCCAGTTACAACCAGATACGCCCACCAATCATGCAAAATATGATTTGGCGGCGGAAAGCTGCCTTGCAAGAGAGAGACCGCCGCAGGGGCAAGCATAATGGTGCAGCCCGTGGCAATATTCTGCGTTAATGCCATTTGAAAACATGGATTTGGCGGTAACTGCGGTGAAATGCTGATTGGGCGCAGCTTGGTATCTGTTAAGCGTTGGCGTGAGCAATAAAGCGCAGGTTTTTGGGTGGCTGTCAGCGCTGTGAGCCCACGTTCCAGTTTATGCGGAAACCAGACATCATCCTGATCACAGAAGGCAACAAAAAAGCCCGCGGGCACATCTTTCAGAAGTGTTGCGTAAGAAAGTACAACCCCCATATGCGCAGGGGATGACGTAATTTGCCTGCAACGTTGATGGCCGACATCCATGGTAAACTGATGCATGCATTCGATACTTGCATCTGTAGATCCATCATCTCGCCACAGCAGAACCCAGTTTGTATGCGTTTGCTGTTTAAGAGATGTTAGCAGATCATTTAAAAATGCAGCACCATTGTAAACAGAAAGTAAAACGGCAACAGGAACAGTTTCCTGAGATTGGGGAAGATCCATCCCGTGTTGCACGTTTGGTGTCTGCACCTGACTGTTCACTTCTGCATTTTGTCAGGCGGTATTGATTGAAATAACCTTCTGGGGCCGCCTGTTCCCCCAGAGAGGTGTCAGGAAGGTGCGGTGAAGATTTGGTGTACCACCTTGTTCACGCTTTCCTGCCATTGCGGCATTTGAATACCAAATACGTGCGTGAGTTTGCTGTTATCCATGCGGGAATCAGCTGGGCGCTTGGCAGGGGTCGGCCAATCTTCTGTGCGAATGGCTGTAATGGTGGGTTTGGCTTGGCCATATTCAGCCGCTTTTTGCAGCGCGGCTTCGGCCAGACCATGCCACGTTGTCTCACCCGTGCCACAAGCATGGTAAATGCCTGCGTATTCATCTTTCCAGCCGGTTTTTTCAATAGTGGCCAGAATGGAAAGAATAGCCTGCGCCAGATCATCGGAACAGGTTGGGTTGCCGCGTTGATCCCCCACAACCTTCAAGGCTGGGTTTTTGGCGCCAACATTCAGCATTGTGCGCACAAAGTTTTTTCCGTGTGCTGAATAAACCCAAGAGGTGCGCAGAATAATGCTACGTGGATCAGCCGCCAGAATGCGTTGTTCACCTTCAGCTTTGGTGCTGCCGTAAACGGTCTGTGGAGAAACAGGGTCTGTTTCCACATAAGGTGCGCCTTTGTCTCCAGCAAAAACATAATCTGTGGAAACATGGATAAAAGGTATGCTGCGTTCTGCACACAGGCGGGCCAGCAGTTCTGGCCCCGTTGTATTGGCACGAGCTGCGGCTTCAGGTTCACTTTCTGCCAGATCAACAGCCGTCCATGCTGCGGCGTTTACCACAGCAACGGGTTTGATGGCGTCTAGCGTAGCCTTAAGTGTTTCAGGGCGGTCAAAATCAAAATCAGGACGGCCGACACAACGGATGCGCGGGCCACCAAGATTTACCAGAGATGTTGCCAGTTGGCCTTTTCCGCCAGTTACCAGAACAGGGCCGCCAGTTTCAGACAGAATGCTCATGCTTAGCCTTCTTTCCCTGCATACTGAAACCATCCCTTGGCCGCTGAAAACTCTGGGGCCAGCAAGTCTTTTTCAGACAATACGGCGTCCTCAGCCTTAACGGGCCACTCAATCCCGAGTTCCGCACTGTTCCAGATAACGGCGCGTTCAGATGCTTTGCTGTAAAGAGCCGTGCATTTGTATTGCACTTCTGCATTTTCAGTCAGGGTGCAAAAGCCGTGCAGAAAGCCAGGTGGAATCCAAAGCTGAGACCAATTTTCTTCCGAAAGTTCAGCCGCAACCCATTTGCCATAAGTAGGGGAGCCTGTGCGTGCATCTACGGCAACATCCCAAATGGCACCGCGGGTGCAACGTACCAGCTTGCCCTGTGCAAACGGATCAAGCTGGCAATGCAGGCCACGGATAACGCCTTTCTGGCGGGAGAGGCTCTGGTTATCCTGCACGAAAGGTTCCGTAATGCCTGCTTCGCGCATGCGTTCGATATTGTAGGTTTCTGAAAAAAACCCACGATTGTCACCAAAGCGTGGTGGCGTAATCAGAATAACATCGGGAATGGCAAGGCGTTCGGATTTCATGCGCGGGAAACTCCTGCGTTGCTATAGGGGAAAAGAAAAAGCAGGCCTTAGTGGCCTGCACCTTCAGACGAAGCTAGGTTGAACAACACCCGGCCCAGTTCTGTTTTACCCATGCGTTTGGCATGTTCTTTAAGATGATCGGCAGAAATATACCCCATACGGAAGGCCACTTCTGCAGGAGAACCGACAAGCATGCCCTGCCGTGCCTGAATGGTGTGCACAAACTGGCTGGCTTCTAGCAGGCTGTCGGGAATACCCGCATCCAACCAGGCGCAACCACGGCCCAGACGCTCAACTTGCAGGTTGCCTTCTTCCAGGTAAAAACGGTTGAGATCTGTAATTTCCAACTCACCACGTGCGGAAGGTTTTACCTTTTTGGCAAAATCCAGCACAC
Source organism: Acetobacter sp. AAB5 (assembly GCF_050106715.1). Taxonomy (NCBI): domain Bacteria; kingdom Pseudomonadati; phylum Pseudomonadota; class Alphaproteobacteria; order Acetobacterales; family Acetobacteraceae; genus Acetobacter; species Acetobacter sp. AAB5. The sequence continues at coordinate 27,229 of NZ_JBNIEW010000004.1, read as the reverse complement.
GGTTATCATAGAAATACAGGCCAGTTACTGCCCAGTTTGAAGGTGGATTGGTGGGCTTTTCCACAATATCAAGCGCACGGTCTGTTTCATCAAAGGAAACAACCCCATAACGTTCGGGGTCACGTACCTGATAAGCAAAAACAGTAGCGCCTTGTGGGCGTGCTGCCGCTTTTTGTAGGGAAGCGCTAAGGTGATCAGCAAAGATGAGGTTATCACCCAGAGCCAATGCACAAGGTGCGTCTTGCAGCCAGTCTTCAGCAATCAGGAAGGCCTGCGGAATACCATCTGGTGAAGGCTGGACACGGTATTCAAAGTTTACACCAAACTGAGAGCCATCCCCTAGCAGGCGCTTAAACTGCGGCAGATCCAGCGGGGTGCTGATGATCATGATATCCTTGATACCTGCCAGCATAAGCGTGGAAAGCGGATAATAGACCATTGGTTTATCATAAACTGGCAGCAACTGTTTGCTGGCTGCCAGTGTCATGGGGTAAAGCCGCGTGCCAGATCCGCCAGCCAGCAGAATGCCCTTCATGGGGGTAGGAGTAGCAGGTTTTTGAATCATGGAGCAGTGGTTCCCAGTCTCTGGCCAGTATAGCGGCGGGCGCGAATGCTTTCCCACCACGCGCGGTTGTCCAGATACCACTGGACAGTGCGGCGGATGCCGGTTTCAAAATTATGCTTGGCTTTCCAGCCCAACGCCTTTTCAGCGTGGGAAGGATCAATTTCGTAACGGAAATCATGGCCGGGGCGATCTGTTACATAACGGATCAGCCGTTCATGTGGGCCTGCGGCATCTGGAGAGAGTTCATCCAGAATGCGGCAGATTGTCTGCACAACTTCCAGATTGGTGCGCGGCTGGCGGGCACCAATAGCGTAGGTTTCACCAGGTTTGCCCGTTTCAACGGCTTTCACCAGGGCTTCTGCGTGGTCTTCCACAAACAGCCAGTCACGCACATTATCACCCTTGCCATATACGGGCAGTTCTTTGCCCTCAATGGCGTTGATGGTGATAAGCGGGATCAGTTTTTCAGGGAAATGCCAGATGCCGTAGTTATTTGTCGTGTTGGTGACAAACGTGGGCAGCCCGAAGGTATGATACCAAGCCCGAACCAGATGATCGGAAGATGCCTTGCTGGCCGAATACGGGCTGCGCGGATCATACGGCGTTGTTTCGGTAAACGGCGGATCATTGGGGCCGAGTGCACCAAAAACTTCATCCGTGGAGATATGATGAAAGCGGAAGGCTTCTTGCGCTTCCTTATCCAGAGTCATCCAGTATTTGCGGGCGGCCTCCAGCATGGAGTATGTGCCCACCACATTTGTCTGGATAAAGACGCCCGGCCCATCAATGGAGCGATCAACATGGCTTTCCGCCGCCAGATGCATAACTGCATCTGGTTTAAAACTGTTGAACAGCTTTTCCAGCGCAGGTGTATCTGTGATGTTGGTCTGTGAGAACGTATAGCGTTCGCTCTCTGGGGCGTCTTCAACTGTCTCAGGAGAAGCTGCATAAGTCATGCAGTCAACATTCAGGACAGAATGTGAGGTATTGTGTATGATGTGGCGAATAACGGCAGACCCGATAAACCCACAACCACCGGTTAATAAGATGCGCATGCTATGTCGTTCTTCAAGACCAGAATGATATAATTGCCTGATAACAGCTTATCAGTCATATGGGAGAAGAAAGCAATTCTCCAGCATTCTTACGTTTTTTCTATGCAAATCTGGATAGAGAAGGATATCTCACCCGTTAGACAAAAATATACACAGTCTAATTGAGGTAGAACTTCTATAAATGAGGGTGTTTTTAATTCAATGACAGGAACCCGCCAAACAGATCCAATGCAGTGGGTGCATATGGTTCCGGAACTGGCATTTCTGGCTGATTCCTCTCCTGTTATTGGAAAACCAGAGCAATCAAATCCGTTTGTTTGTGAGCAACATAACGGAGTATGGACGCCGGTTTTTGGGAAACTGTTTCTGGAAAATAAAGAACAATTTTCTTTTTATGGGCGCATGGCGCTGGAACTGGCTTTTCTGCTGAATAGCCTGCCCGCGCATGATGTGAAGAAATATTTAAATCGCATTTGGGTGGCCTGCGCCCGCAGTGCAGCGCGGTGGTGGAAGGTTTTTGGTGGGGCTGTAGAAAACTGCCCGGAAACATGGGTGGAAGCGCTAGCAGCAGATAGGCTGCCTGATATGGAATGGTTGCAGCAGCTATGCCAACAGCAGTTATCTTCTGTATTTCAGGTAGGAAACGATCCGCAGGTTTTTTCTGGTCAAACTGAAAAAGATGATGATTTTTGCCAGTGGGTGCAGCGTGTCTGGCCCTACCTCGGATCTTCTGATGTGCTTATGGCAGAAGGTGGGGATGAAAGACTCGGCCTTGATCCTCAAACCCATCAGAATCGTTATGGCTGCACCTATAGCCCTTCTGTAACAGGTGGGCAGTATTCTTCTTCCACGGCATCATCGCCGTCCCTGCATGCATTTAATGCTGTGGAAAAATGTCGGCTGGAGCTGGTGCGGGAGATGCTTGTGCAGCCCCCAGAAGTGCCATTGCTTGCGCTTGAAGCAGATACCAAGGCCTTTTTGGCGCAATACTACGGCGTTGAAAAACCAGATAACTGTATTTTAGCGCCATCAGGTACGGATTCCGTGCTGGCTGCGCTGGCTCTTTCTTTGGTTGTTAATCCTGCCGTAGGTGTGGTTTTGGCAGGTGTAGAAGAAACCGGCAGCGGTGTGCCATTGGCAACGCAGGGGCGGCATTTTGCCAGCACAACTGCATTGGGTTTCCGTGTTCGCAAAAGCGAGAAGATAGCTGGGTTTCCAGCAGGCACACAGTTGGTAACAGCCCCATTGCGCACCGAAAATGGGGAGCTGAATTCTCGGCAAAATATTTTCCATATTTGTCAGCAGCAGATTCATAAAGCCATACAGGCCGGGCAACGTGTGCTGCTTTATTTGCTGGATACCTCTAAAACGGGCCAGCTTGTTCCCGATATGCAGGTGGTGCAGGCGCTTTGCCATACATATCCGGGCCAGATTGATGTTGTGGTGGATGCTTGCCAAGCGCGCCTGATGCCTGAGCGTATCACGGCCTATTTGCAGCACGGCTGGGCTGTCATGGTTACGGGTTCCAAATTTTATACAGGCCCGGCGTTTTGTGGGGCGCTGTTATTGCCAGAAACGTGGCGGCAACGGCTGGATCATGCTGTGTTGCCATCAGGGCTGGTGGCCTATTTTAATCAGGCGGAATGGCCCGCCTGTAAGGCAACGGCTTCTTTAAACAATGGGTTTAATTTGGGGCTATTGCTGCGCTGGGTTGGCGCATGTGCGGAAATCAAACGTTTTTCTGATGTGCCTGCCGCAGAAAAAATCCATCGCTTGGGGCAGTTGCTGGGTGGAATACGCCATATTCTGGAGCAGGATCAGACAATAGAGCTATTGCCAGATACCTTTGCAAAGCGGAGCGCTCTGCCCGATGCGTGGGATCAACAGCAAACCATTTTTTCTTTTCTGATCAATGGTGGGGGCAATAGTGGCATGACTCCCGTTTTAAACCTTGAGGAATGTCGCCAGCTACATGTGTGGTTAAAGCAGGATATCTCTGGCTATCTGCCATTTGGCTGTCCAGATTCTGTGTATCAGATTATGGCCAGAAATTATCAGCTAGGGCAGCCTGTTGCCGTGCCTTATGCACAGGTGCGCGGGCAAATGGCTGGTGCTTTAAGAATTTCTGTTAGTGCCCGCCATATTTCTGGGTCAGATATGCCTACAGGTATGGCGTATCAAACGTATGTGGGTCAGGAGATACAAAATGTTCAATATGTCATGGAAAAGATTTCCCTGATCCTGCGCTATTGGCCATTTTTGCAGAAAGCGGAGGAAAAGGCGGCTTCTGCGCAGTCTGAAAACGTGGTGGATGTTGAGGCGGAAGCATTGCTTCCTGTTGCATTGTAGGGGGCGCCATTTCGGCTCTTGCGTCACAAGTTAGCTGGCCGCACAACACACTTTATGAACGAAATAAGAGACCTTCCCAAAGTTTTACCCTCATCTCAGGATCATTTTCTGGATGGCCCCAAATTGGCACCGGGTATTACGCGCTTCTGGCTGATCCGTCACGCATTGGTGGAAGAAAATGCCCGCATGTGCATGTACGGCGCAATGGATGTGCCTTTGTGCCCCGATAGCCTTATTGCGCAACGCCCTATGTATCGGGCCTTGGCAGAACGCCTGCCTAAGCCAGCACATTGGCTTGTAAGCCCGTTATCTCGCACACAGCGCACAGCGCAGGCCGTGCAGGAAGCTGGCTATGGCCCCGCCAAGCTGACAGTAGAGCCAGATCTGATTGAACAGAATCTGGGCTCATGGCAGGGCCTGCCTTATGAGGAACTGCCCCAGTATCTTAATCTTGCACCGCATCCGTTCTGGGCCGTTGGGGCAACGGAATGCCCGCCGGAGGGTGAAAGCATGATTGATGTCTGCGCGCGCGTGGGCCGCTTGCTGGACAGGCTGGCAGAAAAATATGCGCAGCAGGATATTATAGCGGTAACACATGGTGGCGTAGTGCGTGCGGCATTGGCCCATGCCCTGCGCATTCATGCGGAAACAGCACTTCATTTTTCCGTGCAGAATCTGGCGCTAACCATTCTGGAACGTTTGGACGTGGGCTGGCGCGTTGTAACTGTAAATGAATTGCCCGGCGTATAAGCCGGGCCCAGCCAAAATTACTACGGAAAAGCCAGCCATGCCGGGTTTACGTGGCGGTTTAACTTCCTATGTTTTGTGTATGCGCCATTACGGTGTGGCCATTTCTTCCTGAAGGGTTGTCGTGCATGTCTTCTTCCTCTCAGCATCCGGGTGCTCTCGCCGTTACGGACCAGCTGTTTTTTCATCGCCCAGATGCACAACTGCATAAAGATGATGCGGAAAAGCTGACAAAAACGGCATTGGCCGGAATGGAGGATGGTGAACTTTTTCTGGAATACAGAGAAAGTGAAGGCATTGCATTGGATGATGGCGTTATCCGTTCGGCATCCTTTAATACCAGCAGCGGATTCGGCCTGCGCGCCGTATTGGGGGAAGAAACGGGTTTTGCCCATTCGGATGAACTCAGCCGCTCTTCCTTGTTGCGTGCTGTAGATGCCGTAAGCGCTGTGCGTGCCGGACGCTCAGGCCAGATGGCAGCACCGCCACGGGCCACCAACCAGCGGCTTTACACAGATGCCAACCCGCTGGGTGATAGCGATTTTGCAACGCGTTCTGGCCTGCTTTCAAAAATAGATGCCTATGCGCGGGGCAAAGATAGCCGTGTGGTGCAGGTTATGGCCTCCCTTTCGGGGGAATGGCAGGCTGTGCAGATCATGCGGGCCGATGGCACACGTGCGGCAGATTTGCGCCCCTTGGTGCGGCTGAATGTCTCTGTTGTGGTGGAACATGATGGCAAGCGTGAAAGCGGAAGTTACGGGCTGGGTGGCCGGTATGAGATCAACCGCTTGCTGAATGAAGAAACATGGCAGGGCGCTGTGGATGAAGCGTTGCGGCAGGCATTGGTTGCATTAGAAGCACAACCCGCACCAGCAGGTGCCATGGAGGTTGTGTTAGGCGCAGGTTGGCCCGGCATTTTGCTGCATGAGGCCGTTGGGCACGGGTTGGAAGGTGATTTCAACCGCAAAGGTACATCCGTATTTGCTGGGCGCATCGGTAAGCGTGTTGCTTCTCCCGGTGTTACGGTTGTGGATGATGGATCTCTACCCGATCGGCGCGGCAGCCTGACTATTGATGATGAAGGCACGCCCACAGGCCGCACGGTGTTGATTGAAGACGGTATTTTGCAGGGCTACCTGCAGGATAGGCTGAATGCACGCCTTATGGGCATGGCACCTACAGGAAATGGGCGTCGCCAGTCATACGCGCATATGCCTTTGCCGCGCATGACCAACACCATCATGCAGCCCGGCTCTTCTACAACGGAGGAAATGATCTCCTCCGTGAAGCGTGGCTTGTACGCGGTGCACTTTGGGGGCGGGCAGGTGGATATCACCTCAGGCAAGTTTGTGTTTGCCGCATCTGAAGCTTATCTGATCGAAAATGGTCGCGTAACGGCGCCTGTAAAAGGTGCTACCCTGATTGGAAGCGGGGCGGAGGCCATGACACAGGTTTCCATGATTGGCGGCAATCTGGAGCTAGACCCCGGTATTGGCACCTGCGGTAAAGCCGGGCAAGGCGTGCCGGTTGGGGTGGGCCAGCCTGCCCTTAAAATGACCGGCCTGACCGTAGGCGGCACAGCTTAAGGCTTTTTTCAGCCAAATGCTGTTGGGCTGAGTGTTTCTGTTCTCTGCTCTCTCATGCTAGAGCGTCTGTCTGCTGGTTCTGCCCTGCAGACAGGGGCCGGAGAGAAGGGACAGGATAAATGGTCGAGAACGGGTTTAAGAGTTCTTTCATGCGGGAGGCCGCTGCACGCGGCTTTATTTTCCAGTGCACGGATGCCGATGCGCTGGATGCGCTGATGGCAGAAAAATCCGTGGCGGCCTATATCGGGTTTGATCCTACGGCAGATAGTCTGCACGTTGGCAGCCTTATCCAGATTATGATGTTGCGGCTGTTGCAAAAACACGGCCACCGGCCAATAGCGCTGGTGGGTGGCGGCACAGCCCGTATTGGTGATCCATCCTTCCGGGAAGAAGCCCGGAGGTTGATGACGGAAGATATCATTCAGACCAATCTGGCCGGCATTGAAGGTTGCTTGCGCCAGTTCCTCACCTTTGGTTCTGGTGCATCAGAAGCAGCGCTTGTGAACAATGCAGATTGGCTGGACAAGCTGGCCTATATTGACTTGCTGCGTGATGTGGGGGTGCATTTTTCCATCAATCGCATGTTGGCGTTTGATTCCGTAAAAAATCGCCTTGAGCGCGAGCAGGGGCTGACATTTCTGGAATTCAACTATTCCATTCTTCAGTCTTACGATTTCCGTGAACTGAACCGCCGCATGGATGTGGTGTTGCAGCTTGGCGGGTCAGACCAATGGGGCAACATTATTTCTGGTGTGGAACTGGTGCGCCGCACAGACCAGAAAAGCGTTATGGGGCTAACTACACCGCTGCTTACAACGGCATCTGGCGCCAAAATGGGCAAGACAGCCAACGGTGCCGTGTGGCTTTCTGAAAAACGTTTGCCAGTGTTTGATTACTGGCAGTTCTGGCGCAACACGGAAGATGCAGATGTAGGCCGTTTTCTGCGTCTGTTTACCGAACTGCCGCTTGAAGAATGTGCACGTCTGGAAGCCCTGCAAGGCGCGGAAATTAACGAAGCCAAGAAAGTTCTGGCAACAGAAGCAACGGCTCTATGCCATGGGCGCAGCGCGGCTTTGGCTGCGGCAGAAGCTGCCCGCCAGACGTTTGAAGAAGGCCGCGTAGCTGCGGCAGATCTGCCGGTGCATGAAGTGGCAGAGGCCGATATGGCCGCAGGTATTCCAGTTTTTCGCCTGTTTGCAGAAGCAGGGTTGGTTAAAACAAATGGGGAAGCTCGGCGTTTGGTACGAGGTGGCGGGGCGCGCCTTAATAATGATGTGATACAAGATGAAAATAGGCTGATTACACAGCAGGATATGGTGGATGGAGCCATCAAACTTTCTGCTGGCAAAAAACATCATGTTCTGGTCAAGGTTGGGGGTCCAGCCTGATAGACCGAGTAAGGAGGCTACCGTGAAAAAACTGGCGTTAAAACTGTCTGCTTTGGGGCTGTTGTGCAGCCTAAGCGCATGCGGTGGCCCCTATTATGGTGATGGCGGCCTGTATTATCCTTACGGATATTCGGGCTATGGCCCTGTATATGATGATTATTATGGTTATGGCCGTTGGGGCGGTGGTGGCCGCGGCCCGCGGCCACGCCCAGGTTTTGGCCCCGGTGGCCGACCCGGTGGGCATGGTGGCCCCGGTGGCTTTGGCCCTGGCCCACGCCCAGGCGGTGGTGGCGGTGGTCGCCCACCAGGTGGTGGCCCTGGCGGCCCCGGAGGCGGCGGTCGTCCCGGTGGTGGTGGTCCGGGTGGTCATGGCGGTCCCGGTGGCGGTGGTGGCCCTGGTGGTCACAGATAATCTTGCCAAGGCAGCATTTTTCAAAGTTTGAAGGTGCTGCCTTTTTACTGGAAACAGTTTTTTGCTTACCTAATCAGTTCTGAACAGATGGGTTTTATTGTTTCTCTGCGCAGGAGCTGATGGCGTGCTGTACCCTAAAAAAATTGCCTACGTTATTAACTCGCTAGAAGGTGGTGGCACGGGCGCTATGGTGCCTTCCATTACGGGTTTTTTTCGTGCGCGTGGGTGTGATGTTGGCGTTTTTGTGCTGACCCCGCGGGATAAACGGGCAGAGCCAGCGCTCCAAGCTGCGGGGCTGGATATACACATTAGAGAAGGTGGAGAAAGCGATCACCTTCAGGCATATTTATGGCTACGCCGTAAACTGGCTGCGTGGCAGCCCACCCAGATTTGGACGTCTTTAACACGCTCTACTTTGATCGGGCAGCAAGTTGGGCGCCGCTTGCGCGTGCCGGTTATCAGTTGGCAACACAATGCGTTTTTGAAACCGGGAAATATTCGTCTTTTACGGGCAGCCAAATCGCTTTCAAAATTGTGGGTATGTGATTCGGAATGCGTGGCAGAGATTACGCGCGCACGCCTTAAACTTCCGGCAAATAAAGTCATGTCTTGGCCGGTTTTTCAGGCTTCGCCGGATATTCAGCCGGCACAGCCTTGGACGCAGGGAGAGGTGATTCGTGCAGGCTCACTTGGGCGGCTGCATGTTGCCAAAGGTTACGATATTCTCTGCGCAGCTCTTAAGCGCCTTCAGGCCTATACATCCTTGCCTGCGTTTGAAGTGACTGTTGCAGGAGAAGGGCAGGAGCGGGTTCATCTTGAGCAGATGGCACAAGAATTAAAGCTCACGAATATTCGTTTTTCAGGCTTTGCATCTTCATCGCAGGATTTTCTATACACCCAGCATCTTTATCTTCAGCCATCTCGGCGCGAAGGATTCTGTATCGCCATGCATGAGGCCATGCAGGCAGGCTTGCCTGTTATTGGCAGTGATGTGGGAGAGATGGATCGGTCTATTATAGAAAATGTAACCGGGTGGAAGGTGCCGCCAGAAAACCCGATTATGTTGGCCGATACATTGGCGGCAGTTCTTGCGCAGCCAGAGCGGCTTGCTGAGGTTGGTCAGAACGCAAGGCAATTTGTGCTGGAAAAGTTCAGTAAAGAGAAGTTTTTTGAAAATGGAGATGCCATTTTCCGGCATCTGGCAAGGCAGATTTAAGGTGGTAAGGGCAGCCACCTTAAAGGCGAACATATTCCTGTTTTGCACAACGCAGCACAGAAACAGCGATTCTTATAAAATATAAGGGAGAGACTGGTGCTGCTGGACAGGATTGAACTGTCGACCTCTCCCTTACCAAGGGAGTGCTCTACCACTGAGCTACAGCAGCTTAGTCTGCGGGCGTTCTAGCTGTTCGCGCGGAACGCCGCAAGACCAGATACGGTAAAAAAGACGAAAAAATTAATCGTCGCGGTGGGTTTTTTCCATGCGCTCGTGCTGTTCCTGCGCTTCAATGGAAAGTGTGGCAATGGGGCGTGCTTCCAGCCGTTTCAGGCCAATGGGCTCACCCGTTTCTTCACAGTAACCATATGTGCCGTTTTCAACCCGCTGCAAAGCAAGGTTGATCTTGCCAATCAGCTTGCGGGCACGGTCTCGCGTACGCAGTTCCAGTGCACGGTCTGTTTCCACACTGGCACGGTCAGTAATGTCAGCTTCATGGATGCCGCCTTCAGAAAGGCTGGCAAGCGTATCTCCTGCTTCTTTAAGAAGGTCGGCGCGCCATTTAAGCAATTTCTGCCGGAAGTACTCCGTCTGAAGGGGATTCATGAACTCTTCATCTTCAGAGGGGCGATAATCTGGCGGTAAGGTAATCATGTCTGTCGTCAGCCTTTGCAATGACAGGCAGCCTGCCTTGAAAGAATGACGCGGCTTATAGCGGCATCCCGCTCACCCGCCAACAATTTTATGGGGCTAAAACGCAGAAAAGCGACAAAGGATAAAGTAAGAGTAAGAAAAGACTGCATTTAAAATGAGTAATGAAAAAATATTTTAAGAAAGTTCCCGTCTTTATAAACACTTTCTTAACAAAATTATGCACGTTTTTGTGAGCTTGATGCTGCTATAAGCCAACCAACAAACATAAAAATCCATCCCGCAGTGGGGAAAGAAAAAACAGCGCTGGTTGAAGTAATGGGCCATAACAGAATGCAACAGGCCACAAAGAGCATGGCTTGCTGCGGATGGTGCTCTACATCCAGCGCCCGCCACCCAATGCGCACCCATTGAAAAGCCAAACCTATAAATGCCACAAGGCCCGGTAAACCAGCCGTTGTGGCAACTTGCAGATAATAGTTGTGCGGGTGAATATTACAGCCCCGGTCCGTATCATTTGTAAGTGTTTCTATGCCCAAAAAAGATAAGGCATGTGTTTGGATAGGGACGTGGCAGAAATTCCTAAAGCCATCCATCCCCAGCCCCACCCAAGGGTGTTGGGCAACCATAGCAATGGCAGAGCGGAAAAGCTTGCCGTAGTCGCTTTGGGCAAAATGATGCAGCTGATCAGAAAATTTTAGGACAAGTTTGGCGTAAACAGGTGGAGAGATTACCGGCAAGCAGGCAATCAACCCACCAGCGCAGGCAAGAATGAGGCCAAATGGCAGGCGAAAGCGGGGGAAGATAAATGCCGTAAGAGACAGCCCAAAAAAGAGCAGCACACAGCTCATACGCTGGCCGATCAGCACCATGGTTGTGACGCCCAGCAACAGAAGCGCACAGCCAAGAACCCAGTATTTCAGCTTGTTTTGGCGTAACAGGCGTAAAACGCTTGGCATAATGCCCGGGAAAAACAGCATCAGCAGCGTAAAGCCCGCGCGGGGTTTTGTGAATGGCCCTGTCAGGCTGCCATCACCCCAGCGCGGCATGCCCATCAGGTTTGTGCCGGTTAGATACTGTTGCCAGCATTGGCTTATCAGCCACAAAGCGGCCAGTAAGCAGATTCGTTCCAGCCACATGCGTTGTGCTTCAGTGGCAAGAAGCCAGCATTGTAGTGCCACGCAAAACAGAAAAAGCCGAGGCAGGCAAAGCGCCTGCACCCACTCCCCCGTAATGCCAGCGTGCATGGAGGAAAGCAGGCATAACCCGCAAAATAATGCGGCCAGTTTAAGCCAAGGTTGTTTAATCCACTGCCAGTTCTGCAACAGGACACTGTGCAACAGAAACAGCCCCCCAATGACAGAAGCAAACGTGTCCGAAAGGGCGCGGCTATAGAATAGAAAAAATGGGAAGATACTCAGACACACCAAACCTGCTGCTGTCAGATATCCAGCCAGCTTAATACGGAATGGGGAGGAAACAGCAGGAGGCATGTCTGGAATGGATAAGGCTGGCTATGAGATAGTGCAGCCAGCCCCCAATCAGTTGGGCTGATTAGAACGGGATTTCGTCATCAAGATCTCCGTTGCCGCCAGACGCATCCCAGCCGCCGGAGTTATTGCCGCCGCTGCGCTGCGCTGGCGGCTGGCGTGGTGCGGATGATGGAGCGCCATAAGCACCACCGCTGCCCCCACTGTTGTAGCCGCCGTAGCTGCTGCCGCTTCCACCACCAAAGCCACCGCCGCCTTCGCTTTCACCTTCGCCACTATTGCGGCTATCCAGCAGCACCAGCTCACCACGGAAACGGTCAATAATCACTTCCGTTGTGTAGCGTTCCTGGCCACCCTGATCTGTCCATTTTCTGGTTTGCAGGGAGCCTTCCAGATAAACCTTGCGGCCTTTGCGCAGGAAACGTTCGGCCACATCTGCCAGACGTTCATTAAAAATGACTACGCGATGCCATTCTGTGCGTTCACGCCGTTCACCAGATGCGCGGTCATTCCATGTGTCGCTGGTGGCCAGAGAGAAGGAAACAATCTTTGCACCGCTCTGGCTGGAGCGCACTTCGGGGTCTTTGCCCAGATTGCCGACCAGAATAACCTTGTTAACGCTGCCAGCCATGAATGCCGTTACCTTCTATTTGCGTAAAATCCATTTTCGTTCTGCCTGTGTAGCGCACCTGCTGGAACGTGTAAAAAGCTTAAAGACGCCAGATAGAAAATCGGGCGGCACCATGTTGGCGTTCTGCCAGAAAAACAGGTGTGCTTGCCGTTTCTAACGCTTCTTCTTGGGTGGAAAAAGGTAAAGCTTCCTCACGTCCAGTTTCAATAACTGCAATGGCATCTGGAGCAATCCAACCTTTGCTTTGTAGGGCTTTGAGGGCGCGTTCGGGCAGATTCTGGTGATAGGGGGGGTCCAGAAACACCAATCCAGCCGAGGCCGTGCAGGCGGGTGGGGATGTGACATCCCGCGCAATCACGGTGCAGCTCTCTTCCCATTTGCAAGCTTGAATATTGGCCCGTAACGCGGCGAGGGCCGGGCGACTGGTTTCGAAAAAAGTCGCATGGCTTGCTCCGCGAGAAAGCGCTTCCAGCCCCAATGCGCCAGTGCCAGCAAATGCGTCCAGCACATGCGCACCGGAGATAAGTGTAGGCCCACCCCAAGGTGCATGTAGCAGCATATCAAACAAGGCCTGCCGCACACGGTCTGCCGTAGGGCGTGTGGTCTGCCCTGTGGGGGCTGTTAGCAGCCGTCCTTTACGGCTGCCAGCAATAATCCGAACCATTAATCTGCCTGTTTTGCAGGTGCGCGCTGGGTGGTTGGGGTCTTTTCTGTTGCTTTGGGGAGCTGATCACGCAGCACGCGGGGAGAAACTTCTTCCAGTTCACGGCGCAGCAAAGTGCCAAGCTGAAAAGGCCCATAACTGGTGCGTATCAGGCGGCTGACGTGCAGGTTCATGCCCGCCATTACCTTACGGATTTCACGGTTTTTCCCTTCCTTGAGGGAAACTGTCAGCCACGCATTGTCACCTTTGCGCGAATCCAGAACTGCATGGATAGGGCCGTAACGCACACCATCAAACACGCTACCTTGGGCAAGGCTTGCCAAGCGTTCTTCATCCACCACGCCAAATACGCGCACTCTGTAGCGGCGTAGCCAGCCGTTGGAGGGAAGTTCCAGCCTGCGGGCCAGTTCACCATCATTGGTGAGCAGCAGCAGTCCTTCACTGTTCAGATCAAGCCGCCCAACGCTGATAACGCGCGGCATACCCTCTGGCAGGGAGGCAAAAACCGTAGGCCGACCTTCCGGGTCTTTGTGCGTTGTCACCAAGCCATCTGGCTTATGGTAACGCCACAAACGGGTGCGTTCCGGGGCTGAAACGGGTTCTCCATCAACCTGTACAATATCGCCATTTGTTACAAAGGTGGCAGGGTGTGTTACCGGCTGGCCATTCAGGCGGATGCGGTTTTCCTCTATCATGCGCTCCGCATCACGGCGGCTGGCAACGCCACTGCGGGCCAGCCATTTTGCTATGCGTTCCCCTCGGGTTTCCTGCGTCACGCTGAATCTCCTGCTGCCTGTATGAAGGCTTTAAAAAGTGCTTTGTCTGCGGGGTCTATGCCAAATTCCGGGTGCCATTGCACCCCAAGGCAGAAAGAATGTGTGGGATCTTCAATCCCCTCAATAATACCATCTTCTGCCACAGCGTTAATAATGCATCTTCCCGGTGTTTTGACAGCCTGATGGTGGGAGGAATTAACGCCAATACGTGCGGGGTTGTGCGTGCTACGTGCCAATAAGGTATCAGGCGTGACCGTTACACTGTGGCTTGCTTCATCCCGTGGGTTTGGCTGTTCGTGCGGAAGGGCTGAGGGGCATTCTTCTGGAATGTGCTGGATCAGGCTGCCGCCAAGGGCCACGGCTATAAGTTGCATGCCACCACATATGCCCAAAACCGGCATATCACGCTGTAAGGCTTCAGCCAGATAAGCAGCCTCAGCCTGCGTGCGGCGAGGGCGCAAGCTTACGGTGGGGTGCACATGCGTTTCCCCATACAAAGAGGGATCAATATCAAATGCGCCACCCGTTATAATCAATCCGTCCAGCAAGTGCATGTAATCGGCACAAAGCTGCGGAAACAAAGGCAACGCAACAGGCAGCCCGCCTGCGGTGGAAACGGCAGACATATAATTTTCCCGCATGGCATACCATTTGAAGCGGGAATAACGGCCTTCACCGCCATCTTCCAAATCAAGCGTAATACCAATAACGGGACGTTTTTCTATCATATGCCACTATCCTGAAAGAACGGGGGAGGAAGAGAGGCAATACCGTTCTTTCAGGGGTATGTAGCAAAGTACTGGCGCGGGAAACAAAAACCCGTGCGGCCAATCCGTTTCTGGCTTGCCTGTTAGCGGGACAGAAAGGAAGGAATACTGATAGGAAGCGTTTTGGTGGCGGTGGGGGGCGGCGCCAAGGTTGCCGGTTCGTAATTGACACCGTCTGCAATGGCGAGACCAAATCCAATGGCCGCAGCAGCCAGAATGAAAGACAGGCTATGCATGTTTCTGACCCTCCTCAATCGGGTTTGGTATGCTTGAAAAACAACCCCAAAGGCACCCTCACGCTCTGTTACAGAACAGATTAAGGCTCCTTTAAGGCAGGATGACAAAAAAGCATGCACGATTGCAAGAAGAATCTGGATATTTTCTAGTAGATAAAAGCGAAAAAAACCTGAACGTTTCGGATGGTAGAGAGTAACATTTCGTGAGCACACGGCATGACTAAACAAAACGGCATGGCGCTGGCGTTGTGGCAGGCGCATCTTGCTGCTGCAAACGGAGAAGTGCCGGTGGGGGCCGTGCTGCTGGATAGCGCCGGAAAAGTGTTGGCGCAGGCAGGTAACCGCGTTGAAGAACTGCATGATCCATCAGCCCATGCTGAAATGTTGGTTATGCGCGAAGCTGTGCAACAGCGGCAGGGGCAAAAGCTGGCAGATTGCACCTTATTTGTCTCGCTTGAACCATGCCCTATGTGCGCGGCGGCTATGGCGCACTTTCGGCTGGGGAGGGTGGTGTTTGGCGCGTATGACCCCAAAGGTGGTGGCGTAGAGCACGGTGCACGCTTGCCGCATCGCCCCGAAACCTTACATCGTATGGAAGTTATAGGCGGCGTAAGGGAGCAGGAATCGGCGGAAATGCTGAAAACTTTTTTCCAGACATTACGCAGCCGATAACATCTTGTGAAATTATAAAGAGACAGCTTTTTTTTCTTGGTTGAGAAACCATGTTAGCGTTGTAGGCGTAAGGCACTGTAAACTCTGGGCAATCTGTGGTGGCTGCCAGAGAGGGGTGTTTGGACCGTCCGGGAATTGTCCTGTCGGGATAAAACAAGGAACAGTCGAAGTCGTGATGTCGGGAAAATCTGTGACAAAAGTTTGGGCGCGGAACAGACGCCGTAATTGGATCTCAGCCCTTCTGGCAAGCTGTGTATTGGTAACGGCCGCCGCTCCATGGTGCAGCACGCCAGCACGCGCAGAAGCTGATAGTGTTATTAAGCCGAATACCCCCACTTCTCAGCGTATTCCGGATTTTGTCAGTCTGGTTAAGCAGGTTAAACCGGCCGTGGTGTCTATTACATCCATGATCCGGGCAGATGCCGTGGAAGGTGATGGCGGCGGTATGGGCGGCATGCCTTTTCCGTTCCCGTTTCCTTTCCAGATGATGCCGCAGCCTTCACATCAGACGATTGAGGCCAGAGGCTCCGGTTTTGTGATTTCAGCCGATGGTTACGTGGTGACCAACAACCACGTGGTCAAAGGCGCCACCAAGGTTACGGTAACATTGGATGACGGCACAACGCTGCCTGCCAAGGTGGTAGGGCGTGATGGCAAAACCGATCTGGCGCTGCTGAAGGTGACAACGTCTGAAAAACTGCCCTTTATTGAACTGGGTGAATCAGATGATGTGCAGCCCGGGGAATGGGTGATTGCCGTTGGTAATCCGTATGGGCTGGGTGGCACTGTTACGGCTGGTATTGTTTCTGCCCGTGGCCGAGATATTAACGAAGGCCCTTACGATAACTTCATTCAGGTTGATGCGCCCATTAATCGTGGGAATTCCGGCGGCCCGCTGTTTACACAGGATGGTAAGGTTGTTGGGGTGAATACCGCCATTCTTTCACCTTCTGGCGGGGGGTCCATTGGCATCGGGTTTGCGATTCCATCGGATACCGTGCGCAATGTGGTCGAGCAGCTTCGCAAAACGGGGCATGTGGTGCGCGGCTATCTGGGCGTAAATGCACAGGTTATTTCTCCTGTTATGGCGCGTGCCCTTGGTTTGCCAGCCCCCTCCACACCGGGGGCACCGCCAGTTGGTGCGCTGGTTGCAAGCGTAAGCCCCGGTAGCCCGGCTGAAAAAGTTGGCCTGAAATCGGAAGATGTGATTACCGATTTTAATGGGCAGAAAGTCAGCAACCCACATGATCTGGCTGTGCGCGTGGCGTCTATGGCACCGGGTAAGCAGGCAACAATTGGTTATCTACGCGGCGGTAAAGCCCAGACAGCTACCGTTACAATCGGAGATCTGAAAACTGCTTCCAGTGATGGCAGCAGCGGCAGCAATGCGGATGTTGCACGTGGCCAGCGGCTTGGTATTGCTTTGGCCCCCCTTTCTCGCGATGTGCGCCAGCAGTTGGGGCTTTCGGCAGATGTGCGCGGCGTTGTTGTGAGTGACGTTGATCCTGGTTCCCCGGCAGATCAGGCGGGTATTCGGCCTGGGGATGTCATTCAGGCAATTGGCAGTCAGGCTGTGGATTCCCCGCGTGCAGCAGTGGCCAGTGTGAAGGCCGCACTGGCGTCTAAAAAGCCTGTGCTGTTGCGGGTTATGCGGGATAATCAGTCTCTGTTTATCGCGATCTCTCCAGATGGCAGCAATAATGCCCCGTCATCTGATGATGGTGGTGATGACGACGATAACTAAAGGATTGAGGTTATCCGAATCGTTGGAAAGGCTGGCTCAGAAATGGGCCAGCCTTTTTCTTTTATGCGCTAGATGGATTTAAGGCCGTAAGCGATGTCTTGCAGATTGGGCAGGGAAAGAATGCGGATGCAGTGATTTTCTGTGCCAGAAATAATTTTATCACGGCGGAGGGCGCTGATGGTGCGGCTTACCGTTTCAATTGTCAGCCCTAGATAGTCTGCAATATCCACACGTGTCATGGGCACAGAAGCTGTGGTTTCTGCATCGGGATCATGCGGATAGGTGCGGTGATATTGTTTGATCCGATCTAGAAGAAAACTGGCAACTTTTTCTTTGGCAGTTTTGCGCCCTAACAGCAGCATCTGTTCTTGCGC
The DNA here is from genome assembly GCF_050106715.1 of Acetobacter sp. AAB5. NCBI lineage: Bacteria > Pseudomonadati > Pseudomonadota > Alphaproteobacteria > Acetobacterales > Acetobacteraceae > Acetobacter > Acetobacter sp. AAB5. Next base: position 9,906 of record NZ_JBNIEW010000004.1, on the reverse strand, counting down.
ATCAGCCAACTCATGCGTGACAGCCGAGAGGAGATGACGGGCAAACCCTGGGTATTCGGCCAATAAATTTTCTATCTGCGCATGTGTGCAGCGGCACAATAATACAGTGCTTACGGTTTCTGCCCCAAAAGAATAGGTGCGTGAGTTACTAAGGCCAACAAACTGGCCTGCATCTGCAAATCCGGTAATCTGGCGGCGTCCGTCTGGTAGAGATTTAAACAGTTTAACTGTGCCGCTGATAACATTGAAAAAAGCAGATGCCGGTGTGCCTTCTTCAATAACTGCCGTACCCGGTGGCAAAGAAATCTGGCGTGTGGCGTGTGCCAAAACCGCCACATCCTGATCTTCTATGCTGCTGCACAGGTTATATTCGCGCACCTTGCACATCAAGCATCGAGCGGAATCAGTATCTGTGCGCCCGGTGCGTTTGCCAACGGAATGAAGTGCCTGAGCAGAAGGAGAAGGTGGCATGGAAGCAGAATCCGGAAAACCCGGTACCTTCAGCATTATGGCGAACGTGCTGGACCGGAAAGAAAAGGAATATGTGGCGTAACTATTATGTCATTGTTGATATAAATCAATAATGCGCAGTTGTCTGGGGTGGATTGGTTACAATTTGCCTTGGCTATAGGCCTTAAAATGCGCTGTGGTTAAAATGACACAGTATTGTCGCATATGGGGCGGAGATGTCTGAGATTTGATCTAAATCAAGGCTGGAAGAACGAGTGCATGATTTTTCCCGCTTCAGATATCGTTCTCTAGCGCAGTGGAAAGACACACAGGCATGGTCAAGTTCCGTTCCCTTTTTACGGCAGTGGTGGCTGGCGTTGCCGCTCTGGCCGGTACCGCCAAAGCTCAGACAGCAGCTCCTAACGCTGCATATGTGAATGCACCGGTCATGCAGCGCATTCCCGATGCACCAAAGCCGGGTGCGGGGCATTGTGGCCTGTTTGAAACCTGCGCCAGCACAAAGATCGGTCTTGGCCGTGGTGACTTCATGATCCGTTTGTCCGGTGTGGGCGTTCTGCCGCAGGATCGTGATAGCAAGGCTTGGCTGACAGCTCCTGGCCTTGGTCTGAACCACCTGCCATTGAACAACACGCATCTTTCCACCACCAATCAGGCCATGCCGGAACTGACGGTGGAATACTTCATCACAGATAACCTGTCTGTTGATCTGATTGCCACCAGCACCCGTCATGAAGTGGCTGCGCTGGGTAGCGATGTGCCAGGACTGGGTGGTCCTCGCAAGCTGGATGTGGGTAGCGCATGGGTTCTGCCCCCAACGGTAACATTCGCTTGGCATTTCCGTCCGCATAAGCGCTTCAACCCATATGTGGGTGTGGGTGCAACGGCTATGTGGTTCCACAACATGAACGGTAACCGTGGTTCTGCTCTGGGTCTGACCAAGCTGAACGCTGGCTTCACCGGTGGCCCGTCTGTTAACGTTGGTTTCGATTATCAGATCGTGGGCAACTGGTTCTTCAACGCAGACGTCAAGCAGATGTTCGTGCGTATGCATGCTTGGGTTGAAAACCCAGCAGAAAGCCTGAAAGTGAAAGCTCACGAATCTCTGGATCCGACGGTGGTTTCCGCTGGTATCGCTTACCGGTTCTAAGGCACATTATGGGCGCGGCATCCGTATCTGATCTGATTTCCCGCTACGGTGGGAATCTGCCGCGCTATACAAGTTACCCGACCGCAGCCAGCTTTACGGAAGCGGTCGGCCCCCAACAGGTTGCAGGTTGGTTGAAAGCACTGCCTGAGAATGAACCTGTCTCCCTCTATTTTCATGTTCCTTTTTGCGATGAACTCTGCCGGTTTTGTGGGTGCAATACATCCGTTATGCGGCATGAGGACGGGCGCTTAGCGTACGGTGATCTTCTGCGTGAGGAAATGCGCCGTATCGTGGCCCTTGTGGGGGAACAACGCACAGTAAAGCATGTGCAGTTTGGTGGCGGCACGCCTACCACTTTGCCGCCGCACGCTTTGCGGCAGATTATACGCTCTATCCGAACATTTTTTCAATTTGATCCACAAGCCGAATTGGCAATGGAGCTTGATCCTCGGCATGTGCCTCAGGATTATCCTGCTTTGCTAGGTGATTTGGGTTTTACCCGTATTAGCCTCGGCGTGCAGGATCTGGAACCTCGGGTGCAGGAAGCGTGTGGTCGTCATCAGTCTTTTGAGCAGACGCAAGCAAGTATTCAAGCAGCGCGTGCCGCTGGTGTGTCTGGCGTGAATATTGATCTGATTTACGGCTTACCTTACCAGACAGTAGAAAGCGTGGGCGCAACGGCGCTTAAAATTGCCTCCTTACGGCCAGATCGGCTGGCGGTATTTGGGTATGCGCATGTGCCGTGGAAGCAAAAGCGGCAGCGTCTGATCCCGGAAGCCTCCTTGCCGAAGTCTGATGAAAGACTGGCGCAGCGGGCGGAAATAGACCGGGTTTTGCAGGCACAGGGCTACCAACCCATAGGGTTGGATCATTACGCTCTACCAGAAGATGGTTTGGCTAAAGCAGCCAAAGCTGGGGCGCTACATCGTAACTTTCAGGGTTATACAACAGATTCCTGCCCTGTTTTGTTAGGGATGGGGGCTTCGGCCATTTCCATGTTGCCTGCCGGGTTTGCCCAGAACATTACAAGTGTGGCGGCTTATGCGCGGGCAATGGCTGAAAATTCCGATTCTCTCCCGGTAGCGCGTGGCGTTGCTTTTACGGAAGATGACAAACTGCGTGGGGCCATTATTGAACGCATTATGTGCGATATGGCCGTTGACCTTGCCGCTGTAGGGCAGGGGTACGATTTTTCTGAAGAACTTGCACAACTTCGTCCATTTGAGCAGGATGAGTTGGTGAAGATTGATGGCCAGAACATCAGCGTTACTGCGTTTGGGCGGCCTTTTGTAAGGCATGTGGCTGCTGTGTTTGATACGCGGCGGCGTGCTTTGCAGCAGCAGGCACAGGCAACAGGGCAAGGTGCTGCACCACAGTTTTCTGCTGCCCTTTAAGTAGAACCAAGCCTTGATTGTGCCAGTATTTTGGCGCAAGGAAGGAAAGCTTCCCGTGAAAGGGAGCTATGCAAGACAGCCATAGCGCTGCCTTTATCCAGCCGATATTCTGTGACAGCTGAAGGATCGGACGCCATGAGTCCTGATGCCACTGCTCCCGATCAGAGCGGGACATTCTCTCTGCCAAATTTGCTGGCGCAAACGCCAGTGGCCTCTAACCCTTTTCCACATTGGATGTTGGCAAATGTGCTGGAGCCAGATGCCTGCAAGGCATTATTGGCATGGGATCCTGGCGAGTCGGCTATTGCAGGGGATGTGGGCGGTCGGCGTGAAACGCGGAACAAGTCTCGCGTGTTTGTTGATCCCGCTGTTCGTCAGCAGGATGAGCGCTTAAACCGTATGGCGCATTTGCTGGATAGTGATGCCATGCGGCATGCGTTTGAACGTGTCTGTAATGTAAAATTGGATACAGCAGCGCTGCGTCTGGAATTGTGTTTGGATTCGGATGGCTTCTGGTTAGAGCCACATACAGATATTGGGGCTAAAAAACTTACCCTGCTTATCTCTCTTTCCACCGGGGAAGGGGCCGATGAACTGGGGACAGACTTGATGACTCCAGATGGCAAATCAGTTGCGCGTGCTTCTGGAGCATTTAATTCGGCTGTGCTTTTTATTCCGTCTGACAAAACATGGCACGGTTTTGTAAAGCGGCCCATTAAAGGTACGCGGCGCACATTGATTGTTAATTTTGTTGATCAGAACTGGCGGGCAGTGCACGAACTGGCGTTTGGGCCGCGCTCTGTTCAGCACTAATTTTTCTGACATGGCTGTTTCTGGCAGAACGGGCCTGCGTGCCCGTTTTTGCAATTCTGCGCCAAATCGGGTTTAGGGAAGCAGCATATCTTTAAACGGGGATGAAACGGGAATGAGCGAGCCTGTGCGGGAATCGATGGAATTTGATGTCGTTATTGTTGGGGGCGGCCCGGCTGGGTTGGCTGCTGCAATTCGCCTACGCCAGCTTTCTCCGGATCTGAGCGTCTGCCTGATTGAAAAAGGCAGCGAGATCGGGGCGCATATTGTTTCCGGGGCCGTTATTGAACCCCGCGCACTGGCAGAACTCATTCCTGATTGGAAGGAACGTGGTGCGCCGTTGAACACGCCGGTAACATCGGAAGATATGCTGTATCTGACCGAAACCGGTAGCTTGCGCGTGCCTTTGCTGGATAAGGTCATGCCGCACATGGCCAACCACGGCAATTATATTGTCAGCCTTGGGGAAGTCTGCCGCTGGTTAGCCACGCAGGCAGAAGAACTGGGCGTGGAAATCTATCCAGGTTTTGCCGGTGCTGATGTAATTATCGAGCGTAACCGCGTGGTTGGCGTTGTAACGGGAGACATGGGTGTAACCAAAGAAGGCACGCCCGGCCCCAATTACCAGCCCGGTATGGAACTGCGCGCCCGTTACACCTTGTTTGCAGAAGGGTGCCGAGGTTCTCTGACCAAGCAGGTGATGGCGCATTACGACCTGCGCAAGGATGTGGACCCACAAACATACGGCCTTGGCATCAAGGAAGTGTGGGAAATTCCGGCGGAAAAACATCGCCCTGGTTTGGTGCAGCATAGCTTTGGCTGGCCGCTGGATGACAGCACTTATGGTGGTGCATGGTTGTACCACTTTGGTGAAAATCTGGTGTCCTATGGTTTTGTGGTTGGGCTGGATTACGCCAATACGTGGCTTTCTCCTTTTGAGGAAATGCAACGGATCAAGCTGCACCCGGCTTTCCGCCAGCATCTGGAAGGTGGTCGTCGCATCTCTTACGGTGCACGTGCCCTTTCTGAAGGTGGGTTGCAGGCTATCCCGCGCCTAACTTTCCCCGGTGGCGCTCTGATTGGGGATTCTGCTGGCTTCCTGAACGTGCCTAAAATCAAGGGCACCCATACAGCGATGAAGTCCGGCATGCTGGCGGCGGAAGCTGTTGTAGAGGCCATGAAAACCGACCGTGTTGAACCCGGCGCATTTACAGAAAAAGTGCGGCGTTCATGGTTGTGGTCAGAACTGCGTTCTGCCCGCAATATTCGTCCGGCTTTTGCGCATTTTGGTGCCAAGGCTGGCGCTGTGTACGCGGCTATTGATGCCATGTTGCTGCGTGGCCGTGCCCCGTGGACACTGCACTTTAAGCATGAAGACAGTGATACCCTTAAGCCTGCTTCTTTGTCTGAAAAGCCGTTCTATCCGAAGCCCGATGGCAAGCTAACGTTCGATCGTCTTTCTTCGGTCTTCTTGTCTGCTACTAATCATGAGGAAGATCAGCCGGTGCATCTGCGCCTGCGCAACCCCAGCCTGTGGAAGCCGGTGAACTGGGATGTTTTCCGTGCGCCGGAAAGCCGTTATTGCCCCGCTGGGGTGTATGAAGTGGCAGACGAAGCCACAAATCCACACTTGCAGATCAATGCCCAGAACTGCGTGCACTGCAAAACGTGTGACATCAAGGACCCCGCCCAGAATATAGATTGGACCACGCCAGAAGGTGGTGGTGGCCCTAATTATCCGGCCGGTATGTGAATTTGGAGTAAAGTACGGTAAGGCTGCGTCCGAACCATCCTGCGTCTGCAAGCGAAAGAAGTCATGAAGATACTTGTACCTGTAAAGCGGGTTGTTGATTACAACATCAAGCCGCGTGTGAAGGCAGATGGCAGTGGTGTTGATACCACTGGCGTCAAGATGTCCATGAACCCGTTTGATGAAATTGCGGTGGAAGAAGCTGTGCGCCTGCGTGAAAAAGGCGCTGCTTCTGAAGTTGTTGTGGTTTCTGTTGGTGTTCAGAAGGCGCAGGATACGCTGCGCACTGCCATGGCGATGGGCGCAGACCGCGCCATTCTCGTTCTGTCAGAAGAAAGCCCTGAACCTCTGGCCGTAGCCAAAGTGCTGCGTAAGCTGGTGGAAAAGGAAGAGCCCGGTCTGGTTATTCTGGGCAAGCAGGCCATTGATGATGACATGAACGCCACAGGCCAGATGCTTGCTGGCCTGCTTGGCTGGGGGCAGGGTACATTTGCCAGCAAGGTAGAAATTGCTGATGGCCATGCACGTGTCAGCCGTGAAATTGATGGTGGCACGGAGGAAGTTTCCCTCACGCTCCCCGCTATCATCACAGCCGACCTGCGCCTGAACGAACCACGCTATGCGTCTTTGCCGAACATCATGAAGGCCAAGAAAAAGCCGCTGGAAACCATTGAAGCCGCTGAGCTGGGTGTGGATATGACGCCCCGCCTGAGTGTTGTTTCCGTGGCTGAGCCGCCGGAACGCAAGGCTGGCATCAAGGTTGGTTCCGTTGCGGAACTGGTGGAAAAACTGCGTAACGAAGCAAAGGTGATCTGATCATGACCGCTCTTGTTCTTCTGGATCATGAAGAAGGCCAGATCAGAAAGGCCGCTCTGTCTGCTGTAACGGCAGCTACCCAGTTGGGTGAAGTGCATGTGCTGGTGGCGGGTGATGCCTCCATCGCACAGGCTGCAGCTGCTGTGCCGGGCGTTGCCAAGGTGCTGCACGCAGCTGATGCACGCTATGCACATGAGCTGGCTGAACCTCTGGCTGCTCTTATTGTTTCTTTGGCAGGCCAGTACGATCATATCGTTGCGGCTGCGGGTGCCACGGGCAAAAACGTGCTGCCACGTGCGGCTGCTCTGCTGGATGTGCAGCCTATTCCAGACGTTGTCCGCATTGTGGATGCAGAAACATTTGTGCGTCCCATTTATGCAGGCAATGCTCTGGCTACGGTTAAATCCTCAGATGCCAAAAAAGTGCTGACAGTGCGCAATGCGTCCTTTGATGCAGCCGCATCTACGGGCGGCAATGCTCCGGTAGAAGCTGTGGAAGCAGTGGATGCGCCAGCAGTTTCCAAGTTTGAAGCTGTGCAGCTATCTGATTCCGAACGTCCAGATCTGGAAACAGCTCGTGTGGTGGTATCCGGTGGCCGCGGAATGCAGAGCGAAGAAAAATTCCATACGCTAGACCCACTGGCAGATGCTCTGGGTGCAGCTATTGGGGCATCTCGCGCTGCTGTGGATTCCGGTTTTGTGCCGAACGAATATCAGGTGGGGCAGACAGGCAAGATTGTTGCGCCTGAACTGTACATGGCCTTTGGTATTTCCGGCGCTATCCAGCATCTTGCTGGTATGAAAGACAGCCGCGTGATTGTGGCGATCAATAAAGATCCAGAAGCTCCCATTTTCCAGGTTGCTGATTATGGAATGGAAGCTGACTTGTTTGAAGTTGTGCCGCAGTTGGTTGAAGAGCTGAAGAAATAAATCTTTGCTCCTAAGCTATTTGCTTAAGCAGCCCCGCATACAGTCATGTGTGCGGGGTTTGTTTTTTAGTGGGTATTTGATGTGCCATAAGTGGCCAGAAACATTTTTACAGAGGCATGAATAATTTTTTCTTCGTCCTCAGTCATGTTGTCATACGGCATGTTGAAGCGCTTTCTGTGCGCAATCCGTGTCTGACAAAGTGAGAAAAACTGCTCTGCAGCAAAAACAGGATCATCTGTTTTTAATGTGCCGCGCTGGGTTTGTTCGCGAATCCAGTTGGACAGAGTTTCAATGGCAATGCGTGGGCCATGATACCAAAAGATGGTTGCGAGTTGCGGAAAGTGCGGAGCCTCAGAAACAATCATCCTGTAAAGCATCAAGCTTTCAGGCTGCGTAATCAGCTGCACCATGGCACGGGCTACGGCTGTAAGTGTTTCTTTGGGGGATGCCTCTTTCTGCACGGGGGCCAAGGCAGGGGGAAGTTTTTCCCGGCAGCATTTCTCTACAAAAGCCCCAAAGAGATCAGCTTTGTTGGTGAAATAATTATATAATGTGCCCTTAGAAACACCAGCCTCCCGCGCAATGGCAGACATACTGGCGCCTTCGTAACCGTGTTCAGCAAACACGTTGTAAGCCCCTTTTAAAATCTGCTCTCGCTTGGCTTCTGATTCCCCCGTGCAAGCAGAAGTGAGGGAGGAAACGGAGGAAGATTCGGACATCAGGATTTCAGACTTTAAAGATCAGGCGATTGACGCACAGAGGAAAGAAGGTAGGTTACCATGCTGACCGAACTGGTCGGTCAGTGCAAGGGCTGGTATTTTCTATCAGGCATATCATTTTCGGTGAGGGTGAACGGGTGGCAAAACGGAATGCACAGCGCACAGGCGCGTTGGCGCTGGTTTTCATGCTGGCGGGGTGCATGGTGGGGCCAGATTATAAAAAGCCGGATACATGGTCTCCCTCCCAGTGGCAGCGCGCAGCAAATAAAGATACATCACAGTTGCTGAGTGTTCCTACAACGCAAGCGCCAGATCCGCAGTGGTGGGCCATTTTTAATGATCCCGAACTCACATCGCTTGAAAAACGTCTGGCAGATCAGAACCTTGATGTACAGCAAGCCACTGAACAATTTGCAGTTAGTCGTGGTCAGTTACTGCTAGCCGGAGCGGAGCGGTTTCCAGATCTTGCAGCGTCTGGATCATACCGTAGGGCGCAGTATAGCAGCAAACAGTTGCAGCGTATTGTAGAGCGTATTGGTGAAAACGCGGCTGGAACAGGTATGGGGGAAATGCTTTCTGCGCAGTCCTCTTCCATCTCCATTCCTTTGCTGAATCAGTGGCAGGATGGGGTGCAGGCCAGTTGGGAGGTAGATCTGTGGGGCCGTGTGCGCAGGCAGTACGAAGCTGCTAAAGCGTACATGAACGCTACTATGGAAGAGCGCCGAGGTATTCTGATTGCACGGCAGGCGGAACTGGCATCAGATTACATGACTCTGCGTAACTTGCAGGAACAACTACGCATCACGAAAGAGAATCGTGATGCAGCATCAGCAATCCTGCAATTGAGCTCATCACGTTATAAAAGCGGCTTGGTTAGCGAGCTGGATGTGGATAGTGCTCGTTCAGAGGTAGAACGGACAAGCGCGCTTATCCCTCAGTTTGAGCAGCGCATTGTTATGCAGATCAATGCGATCAATCTGCTGATGGGCGCGCCTCCAGGCGGATTGAATACGGAACTGGAGCAAACCGCAGGTATTCCGCCAGTGCCGCCGCAAGTGCCTGTTGGTTTGCCATCAGAACTGGCAGAGCGCCGCCCCGATATCCGAGAAGCGGGTGAGGAGCTTCATGCCGCTACCGCAGAGGTGGGGCAGGCTGAAGCGGATTTCTATCCAAAAGTCACTATTGATGCGGGCTTTGGTTTCCAGTCCTTCTCTTTCCGCGATATGGGCTTCTGGAGCTCCCGTATGTGGAATGTTGGGCCAGCTATCACGTTGCCTATTTTTCAGGGCGGGCGTCTAACAGGCCAACTACACATGAAGAAGGCCTCACAAAAAGCTGCAGCCCTGCGGTATCGTAAAACGGTTCTGAATGCTTGGAAGGAAGTGGATAACGCCCTTACGGCCTATCAGGCGGAGCAAAAGCGCAATCAGAACATTCGCAATCAGGTTGCGGCAGATGCGCGCTCTCTCGAATTGGCGCAGAGCCAATATAAACATGGGCTCCAAAGTTATTTGCAGGTTTTGGATACACAGCGCCGGCTTTTGCAGTCTCAGACGCAGCTGGCGGATAGCACCGCAACCATATCGGGTAATTTGGTGCAGCTTTATAATGCCCTTGGGGGAGGTTGGGAGACCGCTTTCCCGGAGAAAACCAAGGCTGTTGCTAAAAACTGAGTGTAAAAATTGGGCGGTCGTATGGCCGCCTTTTTTACGAAAAAACGCACTTCTTTGAAGAATATGAATTTTTTCTGATTTTTAGAGTTGACGACGTATGTTTATGGGGTGTAGAAGCTGCTTCACCGAGACGGAGTGGTCTTGGCGGGTTTAGGAAGATCTGCTAGGTTATTCGGCTCTTTTGGTCTTTGACAAGA